>NZ_JBSQAT010000011.1:0-103305 GCF_059412445.1 Thermincola sp. GK-1 | reverse complement strand
GTGAGCCTTTAGGCTCAGCCTGTAACATGCCCTTATAGGGCTAGAGCAAACCACCCGCTGAGCGGGTGGTCATGATTGTGAATTTCTTATCAAATTGAAATAAGACAGTTTACTTTGCGGGTGGAACATGTTACCATAAACAAAAGGTCAAAGTAAAAAAGTGAAGGGGGAATCAGAATGAGTACAGAAAAAAATTTACAGGCAGCCTTTGCCGGTGAATCCCAGGCCAATCGTAAATACCTGGCTTTTGCCAAGAAAGCCGATGAAGAAGGTTATCCCGGCGTGGCCAAACTGTTCAGAGCTGCCGCTGAAGCAGAGACAATTCACGCCCACAGCCATCTGCGGGCTTTGGAGGGAATAAAATCTACTGCGGAAAACCTGCAGGCAGCCATTGACGGAGAAACTTACGAATTTACCGAAATGTATCCCGGTTTTATAAAAGAAGCTGATGCTGAAGGGGCCAAACAGGCAAAACGCTCCTTCGAACTGGCCAATGAAGCAGAAAAGGTACACGCTGAGCTTTATAAAAAGGCTTTGGCTTTGTTGGAGCAGAAGGCTGATACTGATTATTTTGTCTGTGAAGTTTGCGGCTATATTCATGAGGGCAGCGCTCCCGACAAATGCCCGGTATGCGGCGCTCCGTCAAATAAATTTAAAAATGTGGGTTAACGGGAAAAGCTTTACCGGCGCTTTGCGCCGGTAATTTAATGCTATTTAATTCGCATAAGGACTGATTTATTATGAGCTTTGTAAGGCGGACATTCCCGGTGTGGGTTGTCGGTGTTATTTTTCTTTTGTCTATTTGCAGGATTGGCTTAAATAAATACAGGGAATACGCTTGGCAGGAAGAAATGTATCACCGGGGAATAAAAAACAAGGTTATTGTAATTGACCCCGGCCATGGCGGGGCAGATCCCGGGGCCATGGTCGGCTCACTGAAGGAAGCAGATATTAACCTTAGCCTGGCCCGGGAACTGAAAAAGGAACTGGAAGGAATGGGAGCGAAAGCGGTACTGACAAGGGAGGAAAAGGGGCCGCTGGTGCCGGACAAGAAAATGAGTTACGTCCAGTGGATGGAAAACCTGCGGAGGAGAAGAGAATTTGCTCTTGAAGAGAAGGGCCATATATTAATAAGTATTCATAGCAACGCTAACAACAGCAAGCAGGCTTCGGGAGGCATAGTGTATTATACTCAATTCAACAAAAACAATATGAGACTGGCTTCCAATATCCAAGAGCAGTTGAACCTGTATTGGGGCGCTGATAACGACATGCTGGAAAAAGGATTGTCGGTCATAGCCTGGGACAAAATGCCCTCTGTTTTGGTGGAAACAGGCTTTCTGACGAACCCACGGGACCGGGAAGTACTGTCGAGTTATGCAGGAAGAAAAAAGTTAGCCCGGGCAATAGCAGTAGGAATAAAGCAGTATTGTGACGGATTACCGGAACAATAGCAAGAGCAGTAGGGAAATATAGCGGTGTTGCTTGAGGCATCGCTTTTTTTGCTGATTTTTCACAGGAGGAAGATGGATGGAAACAGAGAATATAAAAACGGCGGCAGATTTGAAATTATTCGGGGAGGGCTCAACTATTTACCTGGCTGATTATCACGTCCATCCCAATTATTCCATAGACGCAGACGACTATTCCATCGAAAACTATTGCGAAAAGGCCCTGGAAATAGGTTTAAAGGAAATATGTTTTACGACCCATTTTGAATGCGACCCGCAAAGGGCACATCTTGACTGGTTGGTCCGCTGCCGCGGTACCTTGGCGCCCATGACCGGGAACTGGCTGGACAGTTATTTTGAAGAAATTGTCCGGGCCCAGGATAAATATGCGCCGATGGGACTAAAGGTGAAGAACGGTTTGGAAGTGGGCTATGATTTGGGGTTGGAGGACGCCATAGCCAGGGTACTCAGGTATCCTTTTGATTTTGTTATCGGGTCTGTACATTGTGTAGATCACGTAGCCATTTCATCGGCCCGCGAGAGTTATAACTATTTTCCGGGAAAACAGTTGACAGATGTGGTGCGTAAGTATTTCACGACTTTACTGGAAGGGGTGAAGACAGGTCTTTTTGATGTTGTAGGGCACATGGACTTGTACAGGCGGCATGGATTGAAATTCTTCGGTATAGATGTGGAAAACGCCCACGAAGGTTTGGTGGAACCCGTGCTTGAGGAGATGGCTAAAAGAAATATTGGGATGGAAATAAATACGTCAAGCTTAAAGCATGGCCAGAATGAATTTTATCCGGGTAAAAAAATTCTTTTATTGGCAAAAGAATTCGGGGTTTCTGTATATACGACGGGCTCTGACAGTCATAGAATCAGTGAATTGGGCCGGGGTATTAAAGAGGCTGTGCTGCTGCTGGAGGGTATGGGATTAAAATTATCCACCTTTGAGCGGCGCTGTTCCAGTATTATCGAGTGATGTAACAAGATAAATGGCCACGGTAAATAATGTTTTAGAAAAAATCGGAATATTGGTACTTCTGAAAAGAATGGCAGGATTTTGCCACAACATGTAGAATTCAGTCATATTGGCAAAAGGTTTGTCAACTGTACATTGTTGGAGGGAAATCGATGAAACAATTAAAGGTTGACCAGTTAGAACCGGATATGATTCTTGCGGAATCGGTTTATTCTGCAAGTGGCAAAGTTCTGTTAGCGGAAGGCACCAAGTTGACCCCGGACCTTATAAAACGATTAATGGAAATGCAGGTTCCCCGGGTATGTGTCAATGATGAAAATACTATTCCTATTGACCCCAACGAAGTTTTAACCAACCGAGTACATACCCAGGCACTCAGAATTCTTGGAACTGTTATACCTGCCGACCTGTGTGGTTCCCGGCTGGAGGATGCGCAGTTTAGATACGAACTGGTAGCGGAGACAATTGCCAAGATAATGGAAACAAAAGAGGTACATGAGCTTTTTCTGGACTTGCGCACTATAGATGATGATACGCTGGACCATTCCATAACAGTATGCGTTTTGTCCCTTATCGTTGGCGCCGCGTTAAAATTTACGCCTGACCGGCTATATATGCTTGGCATTGGGGCAATGGTCCATGACATCGGGAAGAAAGCGGTTCCGCCTGAGATACTGGCCAAAAGAGAAGATTTGACGCCGCAGGAAACGCAAATGTTTCAGGCACACGTAAAAGAAGGCTACCGTATTTTGCGGGAACATGGGTTTGACGTACCCATAGCCAAGGTAGCATTATATCATCATGAAAGGTGGAACGGCAGCGGTTATGTAAACAGGCTGGCCGGCGATAATATCGACCTTTTTTCCCGGATAGTGCAAACAGCCGATGTTTATGATGATTTGATCAGAGGTCTCACGTACAAACAAAAGTACCTGCCTCATGAGGCCATGGAATATCTTTATGGCGCCGGAAATTTCTATTTTGATGTGCGGGTGGTAAAAGCCTTTACCAGCAGTATATCGGCCTATCCCCTGGGTAGTCTGGTCAAACTCAGCACCGGTGAAATCGGGGTAGTTGTGAACGTACAGAAAACTTCAGCGCCCAGGCCGATAGTCAAGATATGTTACGACAAAAACAATAACCGGCTCGACTATCCACGGCAGATAGACTTAAGCGAAGAAAAAACAATATTTATTACCAAGATTTTATAATTGTTAAATCGTTAAATAAATTTATGCGCTGGAAGGGAGTTTACATAGATGCGGTTAGGCGGAGAAAAAAAGGGGAACATTACTGCATCTTTCGGTAACGATCTGGTTTCCCAGGGTTATACGAGCATACCTAATTTGGTGTTAAAGTATTATTCCAAGATAGGCGTAACTGACAGCGAAATGATGCTGATTATTCAGCTTTTAAGGTTAAAATCCTTTGATAATAAGCCTTTTCCTTCCCTTGACCAGTTGGCGGAGTGTATGACCGGAGATTCCTTTAAATTAAAGAGCGACCTGGCCGGTTTGATAGAAAAAGAAATTATATCTGTCTGCTATTATTATGATGAAGAAACGGGCGACGTAATGTCTACCTATAGTTTGGAACCCTTATTTGAAAAGATCTCGGAGTTTTGGGCCTGTGAAAAAGTAAAAGGCCTGCAGCAGATGAAAAAGGCTTTAAAAGAAAAGGAATTAAAGGAGACAAGAAGTTCTACCACCATTGCCAAGACGGAATATGCCAAAGTCTGCAAGACCTTTGAAAAGGAGTTTGGCCGGCCTATGTCTCCTATGGAGCTGGAACAAATCGGTACCTGGTTGGAAGATTTTCACGGTTCTTCGGAATTGATTCTGGAGGCACTAAAAAGAGCCGTATTCATGGGCAAACATAATTTTAAATATATAGACAGTATTTTGCTGGAGTGGCAAAAAAATAATTTAAAAACTGTCAGAGCTGTTCTGGAATATGAAAATAACTTCCGGCAACGTCAGGCAAGTAAGGGAAAAAGGGGCAAACAGGGTGAAGCTGAGCAGAAAGCGAAGGATAAATTCCGTCTTTTATATCTTTGATTATGTCTCGCATGTTTCAATGCAAAAGAGAAATTTTTCACCAGTGTGTAGAATTGTCATTGTTTAAATAGGAGGATGTCAATGGACAAGGTTTATTCTGTCCTGGAGAATTTACGCAAACCTGGACAGGAAAAAAATATCAATCTACCAGGTAATGGAAGTGCTCCGGTCAACAATGTGCAGACAGGGGGGTGCCCCCTTTGCCATGACCGGGGTTTAATTATCTCTGAGAGCGGAGAGAGCGCTGTTCCCTGCCAGTGTATGAGACAGAGAAGTCTGCTGGCCAAAATTAAGAGCGCCAAGATAAGCCTTTCCATGCTGAAATGCAGCTTTAGCCAGTTCAACCCCAACTATTATGATAAAAATTCTTACGATAGTACCCGTGGGCGTTCTTATTACGAAAATGCGGCTATCGCTTATCGGCTGGCCAGGCAGTTTGTTGACAGGGCGCTGAAGGGGGAACGCCCGGACGGTATCATGTTTACCGGCAATGTGGGTAGTGGCAAGACATTCCTGGCCTGTTGTATCGCCAATGCTTTACTGGAGCATGGTGAAGAACTTTTATTTCTGGTTGTTCCGGACCTGCTTGATGAAATACGGGCAACTTATGACAATGGAGTTCACGATGTCACAGAACAGGAACTGCTGGACACGGCCCGGAAGGTAAAATATCTTATCCTGGATGACCTTGGTGCGCATAATTATACAGAATGGACCAGGAATAAACTTTACTCAATAATAAATTACAGGTTAAATAACCAACTCCCCACAGTTATAACAACTAATCTGGACCTGGCTGAACTGGAACAGCACCTGGGAGATCGGACCACTTCCCGCATAGTCCAATTGTGCCAGGTGGTGCGGTTGTTGGTTGATACTGATATCAGGATACAAAAGCGCAGGTCCAAAGACCAAAACACGGACAGAGAAATTTAGAATAAGAACAAAAGTTTCTGCCCAAACCTCAGGGATACTTTTGTTGATATCCGGAAATCATGCTTTGAGGTTATCCACAATTTTACCTCAAAGCATGTTTTCTTTGATATTCAAAAAATAATTACACTTTGGCAGGAATTTTTCTTTTGTGGTAGAACTTAATATTAAAATGTGTTTTCAATTTAATAGTCAGGAACAGGTGACTCTTTACGAGTTGAAAAGGGAAGTTTGGTGAGATTCCAACGCGGTCCCGCCACTGTAACAGGGAGAAACCTTGCATTTTGCCACTGAGCGGTTTGCCCGGGAAGGCGCAAGGGGACTATGAACTGTGAGCCAGGAGACCTGCCTGTTCCGGTCTGCCGTCAAACCTTCGAGTGAAAGGCTGGGAGACGAGATCAGAGTCTGTTTTTTTATCTGATCAGTTAATAACCTCAGTTGAAGGCTGGGGTTATTTTCGCTTATAGGGGGTGGGGGAAATAAGCAAAAAAAGCCACAACACCGCCCTGCGTTGCGGAATTACAACAGGAGCCTCGGCGGCTGCCGCGGCCGGCGCTGCAACAGCGCTGTTAAGCAGGGGAGAAAGGTTGGAGTTTTACAAGGTTGTAAACCCTACCGGCCAGGAATTGGTGGTTAAAATTAAATCGGTAAGGCTCGATGGGGACAAAGCTACTGGCATTGTGGTAAAAGACGGAGGAGATGATCCCGATACAACCCACGGGCTGGATATAGTGGCCGAAGTATCGTTTATCCCCGGCACCGGTGTGGAAATTACGTCCGGGCCAGGGGTAGGGACAGTGACAAAACCCGGGCTGCAGGTTCCGGTAGGACAGCCGGCCATCAATCCTGTGCCCAGGCAGATGATAACGGAGGCAGTAAAAAGGGAACTGCCGGAGGGCTTCGGAGCCAGGGTTTGCATTTCCATCCCTATGGGCGAGGAAGTAGCCAGAAGAACCCTTAACCCGAAACTTGGCATTGTCAATGGACTGTCTGTGCTGGGGACCACCGGGATTGTCGAACCCATGTCCGAAGACTCCTTTAAACGTTCATTGGCGCCCCAGATTTCCATAGCTAAAGCAAACGGTTTTAGAACGATATGCCTGACCCCTGGCCGGCTCGGCGAGAAGTGGGCTGTGGAAAAGCTGGGCTTGCCCGTTGACTGCGTGGCGCAGATGAGCAACTTTGTTGGCTACATGTTGGAAGTCTGCGTTAAAGAGGGAATTGAAGGCGTCATATTGGTTGGCCACCATAGCAAGCTTACCAAGATAGCGGCCGGCTGTTTTCATACCCATAACCGGGTGGCCGATGCCAGGCTGGAAACCCTGGCGGCTCATGCAGCTTTGATGGGAGCTTCCCGGCAGGTGGTGGATACATTGATGCGCAGTAACACGGCGGAGGAAGGTTACCAGGTATTGAAAGAAAACAATCTGCTGGGGGTTTTCAATTGCATCGCAGATGCTGCCAGCCGCCGGGCGGCAGAATATGTATACGGCGACCTGCAGGTGGGGACGGTTCTCTTTACCATGCAGGGTGATATTGTTGCTTATGATGCTAATGCCCGTGAATTAGGAAAGAAGTTGGGGTGGAAGATTTGTTAACGGTAGTTGGTGTGGGCCCGGGCAGCGAAAGCTATCTGACTCCCTTGGCCCGGCAGGTCATCGATGAGGCAGAGGTAATTGTTGCCGGAGAACGGTTGTTAGAAGCTTTTGCAGGCGAAGGGAAATCCACCTTTGTTATCAAAAACAATTTAGAGGATGTAGTGAACTTTATCAAGAAAAACTTAAAGGAAAAGAAAGTTGCCATTTTGGCTTCCGGCGACCCCGGCATGTACGGTATTCTAAATTTTCTGTTAAGGCATTTCTCTCCTGAACAGATGGAGGTCATTCCGGGTATTAGTTCTGTCCAGTTGGCCTGTGCTAGGCTGCGCATATCCTGGCATGATGCGGTGATTACCAGTGTGCATGGCCGGGAAATCAAGGGTCTGGTTGACCTGGTGCGCAACCACGATAAAGTTATTACCCTGACAGATTACCGGCTGACGCCGGCGGTGGTAGCGCAGGAACTGATAGTCGCCGGTGTGGTGGGCAAAAAGGTATGGGTGTGCCAAAACTTGTCATACAGTAATGAGTTTGTCCGTGAGTTTAGCCTGGAAAGCCTGGCCAAATCGCCGGGGTACCCGGGAAGTGTTATGGTGATAGTAAATTATGAGCATAAAGTTGGTGGTCCGGATGAATGAAAAAAGGTGGCCCTACAGTACGCCGGGAGTGGATGATGCACTTTTTGTCCGGGGCGATGTGCCGATGACAAAAAAAGAGGTCCGGGTTATTTCCTTGGCCCAGGCTAAAATACAACCAAACTCTATTATCTACGACATTGGGGCCGGTACCGGTTCTTTTACCGTAGAAGCGGCAATTTGTGCTCCGGAAGGCCGAGTTTATGCTATAGAAAAAGAGCAGGCCGGTATTGATTTGATTTCCCGCAATATAGATAAGTTTGGTTTAACAAATGTGGAAATAATCCACGGGACCGCTCCACAGGCACTGCACGGTCTGCCCAGGCCAGACGTGGTCTTTCTTGGCGGCAGCGGCGGAAACCTGCGGGAAATCTTAACAAGAATAACAGAGGTTTTGCTTCCCGGAGGCAGGTTAGTGGCTAATATACTGGTGTTGGAGCATTTGGCCGAATTGGTAAGTTTTTTGAAGGCCGGAAGTTTTACAGGAGTGGAAATTACCCAGGTTGCTGTTTCTAAGGCGGCTCCGCTGGGCATAAAACATATGTTCAAAGGCAGTAATCCAGTTTATGTGATTTCTGCCCGTAGGGATAGTTCCCAATAAAAACCGGAGAGGGGAAAACAATGGCAGGAAAACTTTACGGTTTGGGGGTAGGGCCGGGCGACCCCGAACTATTGACGCTCAAAGCCTGGCGGGTTTTACAAAGCGTCGATGTGCTGTGTGTACCGAAGTCAAGAGCTGAAAAAGAAAGCCTGGCATTATCCATTGTCAAAAAGGCTGTTGACAAACAGTTTGACATTCTGGAATTACTGTTTCCCATGTCTACCGACAATGAAGTTTTGGCCAGACACTGGGACCAAGCCGCCGTACAGGTAATAAGCGAACTGCGGAAAGGCAGGCAGGTAGCTTTTATTACTATTGGCGATCCCATGTTTTTCAGTACATACGCCTATTTATTGGAACGCATTAAAGGCAGCCACCCGGAAATCGAGGTAGAGACAATTCCGGGAGTGACGGCATTTGCCGCTTGTTCTGCCTTTATAAATGAAGCCCTAACGGAAGGCGAAGAAAAGCTAGCCGTTATTCCGGCAGCTTACGGCATAGAAGAGCTCAAAGAGATTGTCAAAAAATTTGAAAACATTGTTCTGATGAAGGTAAATAGAATTTATGATGAAGTGGTACAACTGCTGCGGGAGGAAAAACTGCTGGACAAAGCAGTTTTTGTAAGCAGGTGTGGTTATCCCGACCAGTTTTATACAACAGATTTGGAATCGTTAGTCGGCAAGGACAAGGACTATATGTCCATTATGATTATCAGGAAAGCAGGTTGGAGGAGATTATAATGAAAGTATATTTTATAGGCGCCGGGCCGGGCGACCCGGAACTGATTACTGTCAAAGGAGCTAAGGCCATAGAAAGCGCCGATGTAATCATCTACGCCGGTTCTCTTGTAAACAAGGAAATACTTAAATATGCGCGCCCGGAAGCCAAAATTTACAACAGCGCCCATATGAATCTCGACGAGGTTTTGGCGGTAATGAAAGAGGGCTGCCGCGAAGGAAAAATCATTGCCCGGGTGCACACCGGTGACCCCAGCATATACGGCGCAATACAGGAACAGATGGATGCTTTAAAGAATATGAATATACCTTACGAAGTGATCCCCGGCGTAAGTTCATTCGTCGCGGCAGCGGCTTCGTTGAAGCAGGAATACACGCTGCCCGATGTAACGCAAACAGTGATCCTGACCAGGCTGGAAGGAAGAACTGAAGTGCCGGAAAAAGAACGGCTGCGCAAATTAGCCCGTTACCGGGCGACAATGTGTATTTTCTTAAGCGTGCATGCTATTGAAGAGGTAGCAGAGGAATTAAAAGAAGGTTACCCGCCTGATACACCTGTAGTCGTAATTCAAAAGGCATCCTGGCCGGACGAGAGAATTGTCCGGGGGACCCTCGATGACATAGCCGGTAAGGTAAGGGAAGCCAATATCACCAAGACAGCCCTAATTATAGTCAGTGATGTCTTCCGGGGACAGTATGCCTTATCCAAATTGTATGACAAGAATTTCAGCCATGGTTACCGGGAGGGACAGAGTTGAAAGTTGCCGTAGTTGCATTGACCAAGCAAGGCATCCAAAAGGGGGCGGAAGTTGAAAAAGCCCTGACAAAACGCGGACACCAGGTTATGTTTTTCGTACCCGGTAAATACAGTCTTTTGAAGCTGCCCGGACACCGCAGCCCTTTCAGAAAACCGTTGCGTGACCTAATGGCTGAACTGATGCATGAATATGAAGCAATTGTTTGTATAATGGCCCTGGGCATCGTGGTGCGATTAATTGCTCCCCATCTGCAGGATAAGAGAACAGACCCGGCGGTAGTAGTGCTTGATGAAAAGGGATGCAATGTGATCAGCGTACTTTCGGGGCACTGGGGTGGGGCCAATGGCCTGACCAGCGAACTGGCGCGGGAAATGGGCGCTAACCCTGTTATCACAACGGCCACCGACGTTCAGGGGCTACCGGCTATTGAGATGATGGCCAAAGAAAAGGGATGGGCAGTGGGCGATTTTTCTCTTGTAAAAAAGGTCAATGCGGCTATAGTTAACTGTGCCCTTGTTCATCTCTATTGTGATGAAGAAATAAATACGTCCCTGCCGAAAAACGTCGTACAGTTTCCTGTGTATCAATTCAAACCCACTGAGGATGCGGGGGCACTCCGAGTGGTGGTAACCAACAGGTTTTTGCCGGGTAATTCAGATGATACATTGTTCCTGCGGCCAAAGAACCTGGTATTGGGCATCGGGTGCCGAAAAGGGGTCAGTAAAGCTGCTCTACGTGACGCGGTGATTGATGCGCTGGCAAAAGCCAATGTGGTTTTTGAAAGTGTGCGGGCCATTGCTTCGGTGGATTTGAAAGCGAAAGAACCGGCCTTGCTGGAACTGGCCGGGGAATGGAATATACCGGTGCAATTTTATTCCCCCGCTGAACTGCAGAAAGTCTTTAGTGGCAAGGAATCCGGGAAACTGACCAGGTCAGAATTTGTAAAAGAAAAGTTAGGAGTTGATGGAGTATGCGAACCGGCGGCTTTGTTGGAAACGGGCAATCAGGGCAAACTGATTTTGCCGAAAACCTCCGGGAAGGGTGTAACGGTGGCAATAGCAGAGGATATTTAGCAGTAATCGGTATCGGCCCCGGCGATTTGGATCAGATGAGTATAAAAGCATACCGCACACTGCAGCAAGTGGAAGTCATTGTCGGTTACAAGACTTATATAGACCTGGTAGCAGAACTGGTCAAAGGCAAGGAAGTAATAAGTTCCGGAATGATGAAAGAAGTAGACCGCTGCCAAAAGGCCATTGAAATAGCTTTGCAAAAACGGTCCGTGGCTGTTATTAGCAGCGGCGATCCCGGTATTTACGGTATGGCCGGCGTAGTCCTGGAATTAGCGCTGAAAATGGGTGTTCAGGAAGCAATTGATATTGAGATTATTCCCGGGATTACTTCTGCCAATGCTGCCGCGGCATCTTTGGGAGCGCCCTTAATGCATGATTTTGCCGTAATCAGTTTGAGCGACCTCTTGACACCCTGGAAGACAATAGTTCAGCGGCTGGAATATGCTGCTCAAGGAGATTTTGTTACGGTGTTATATAATCCCGTGAGTAAAAAGCGGACAGAACAGATTAAAGAGGCGCAGCGAATTTTTCTTAAATATAAACCGGGTAATACTCCTGTAGGCATTGTAAGAAATGCCAAACGGGGTAATGAAGAAGTAACCGTTTCTACCCTGGCCGAATTCCTCAAGCACCCTATCGATATGTTTACCGTTGTTTTAATTGGTAACAACAGAACCTTTAGCTCAGCAGAACTCATGATAACGCCCAGGGGCTACAGCTTATGATCTTACTGCTTGGGGGCACTCAGGAAGCGGGTGTACTGGCCGGAAGGCTTAAGGCTGCAGGCAAGCCTTTTATAACAACGGTTACATCCGATTACGGCATGCAATTAGCCAGGGAACAATCTGCGCAAGTGGTTCGGAAATGCCTGGACAGACAAAGCCTGGTGCAACTGATTAGAGATAAAGGGATTAATATCATCATTGACATCACCCATCCCTATGCCGAGGAAATATCCAAACTGGCTTCGGCTGTGGCCGAGGAAATGGGTATAGAGTATTACCGGTACGAAAGGCCCGCAGTGGTCGGCGGGGACCCTTTGGTGGAGAAAGTTGATTCTTATGAAGAAGCCGCTGTAAAGGCGGTTCAATTGGCTTTCAAGAACAAAGGAAACATTTTTCTAACTATCGGAAGTAAAAGACTTGTGCCTTTTGTGGCGGAAGCCCAAAAACTCGGGGTGCGGGTGGTAGCCCGGGTTTTACCCGATGCCGATGTTCTCAGACAGGTTTTTGCCCTGGGGTTGACGCCAAAAGATGTAATTGCCGTTTTAGGGCCTTTTAGCCATAGTTTAAATAAAGCCATGTTTGAGGATTACGGGGCCGGGGTGGTGGTTACAAAAGACGCCGGTTCCGTCGGAGGGGCTGACACAAAGATATCGGCCGCCCTGGAACTGGGTATTCCCGTTCTGGTAATAAAAAGGCCTGAAACGCTGGGGAAAAATGTTTTTACGGTGATTGATGAAATATTAAGGAGGGTAATTTAATGGACAGAGGGATTATCATCCTGGGCCACGGCAGCAAGGCCCCGGAAGCATTGGAGACCTTAAAGAAAATAGCGGAAATGGTCAGGGTAAGCCTGGGTGACGGTATTGTGGAAATAGCATCACTGCAGTTCAACAAGCCTGACCTGCCGGAAGCCATACAAACTGTGATAGCCAAAGGGGCGCGAAAAGTCATCATCTTACCGCTGTTTCTGTATAACGGAATACATATGCAGGAAGATATTCCGGCAGTAATTGCCGAACAAAAAGACAAGAACCCGGGCGTAGAAATAGTGCTTGCCAAAAACCTGGGCGCCGACGACCGGATTGTCGGTGTACTCCTGGACCGGATTAAGGAGGTATCCTGAGGTGGATTTTGTCAGGGACCCGATTGATATTGAAAAAACGAGCATGCAGATAATCGAAAACAGTCTCCCTTTTCTGAGGAAGATGCCGGAAGGAGAACGGGCAATTATCAGGCGTATTGTCCATACTACCGGCGATTTAAGCTGCCCTGAATTAATAAAGATAAGTCCCGATGCCGTTGAGGCCGGGCTTAAAGCTATCCGGGCCGGAAGGCCTGTAGTTACCGATGTGCATATGCTGCAGGCGGGAATAAATTCGCGGAAGCTGGCCCGGTTTAACATGACCACGTACTGTTTTATCAAAGACCCCATTGTCATTGAAGAGGCCAAAAGAACCGGTGAGACCAGGGCGATGGTGGCCATGAAAATGAAAGCGGAACTGCTTGACGGAGCGATTGTCGCCATAGGCAATGCACCTACAGCCTTGTTTACTTTATGCGAGATTATCAAGCAGGATAAAATAAAACCGGCCCTGGTAGTAGGTACGCCAGTTGGGTTCGTGGGGGCCAGGGAATCCAAGGAAGAACTGATGAACACCCCTGTTCCATATATTACCATGATCGGTACGAGGGGCGGCAGCACTATTGCTGTGGCGGCAATAAACGCGCTATTAAATCTGGCGGAAGAAATATTTT
The DNA here is from genome assembly GCF_059412445.1 of Thermincola sp. GK-1. Lineage (NCBI taxonomy): Bacteria > Bacillati > Bacillota > Clostridia > Eubacteriales > Thermincolaceae > Thermincola > Thermincola sp. GK-1. Next base: position 89,997 of record NZ_JBSQAT010000011.1, on the reverse strand, counting down.
AAGGTCCTCGACCGGTTTAGAAATTGACTGCGGGGTTAAGAAAATGAAGGACCTAAGAAAATATAAATTAATAGTTTCCGATCTGGACGGCACAATTTTTGACCAAACTTACACCCTGGCTGCCGAATTGAAAGAAGCGGTTATAAAAGCGCGCGGCAGGGGCTGTGAGTTTACTTTTGCCACGGGCCGGCTCTATCCATCGGCAGTTCAGTATGCCAGGGAACTGGGGCTAAAGGTGCCTTTAATCACCTATAACGGCGCTTTGATCAGAAACCCCGTTACCGATGAAACGATGATGGAAGTACCTCTGCCGAAAGGCAAAGCGGGAGAAATTGTTGAATTAACTGAAGGGCAGCCTGTGATGCGGTTTATTTTCAGGGATGATATTGTTTTTACCGATACAGAAGAGGTTTTTACGCGGCCTTATGCTGACGCTTTGGGCGTGAAATTTGTTTATGTCAGGCGTCTTGCTTCCGTATTGGATAAGGACCCGATTATGATAACATTAAGAGCGGAGCCGGAAGAAATAAAAAAATGGACAACCATATTCAGGGACCGTTTTGCGGGCCAACTTTATTTAGCCAATTCCCGCCCTTTTTTCCTGGATGTAGCTCACCCCAAGGTTTCGAAGGGTTTTGCCGTGGCAGAACTGTGCCGGGTAATGGGGATAAGCCCCGCGGAGACTATAGCCATTGGTGATGAAGCAAATGACGTGGAGATGATGGAGCGGGCCGGGCTGGGAGTAGCAGTAGGCAATGCGGCGGCAGGGGCGAAAAGATATGCCGATTACGTGGCCAAGGGTAAATACTGGCGGGGAGTAATTGAGGTTATAGAAAAGTTCGTCCTGTAACCTGTACTTCCGGATTAGCAGTGCCCGTAAGGGCTTAAGGGGCATAATATTAAACAAAGAAAGGTAATCCGGAGGAACAGATATGATTATAAGGGTAATGACTTATAATGTTCATTCCTGTATAGGGTTGTCCAAAAAAGACTCTTTGCCGCAAATTAACAACCTTTTTGAGGTTTACAAGCCTTCCATAGTCGGCTTAAATGAAGTCGAAAAAATGAGCCCCCGTACACTGTTTGTGGACCAGGCCAAAAAGCTGGCCCAGAACGGGTTTCCATACTATGTTTTTGGCCCTGCCATCAAAATCGGGCCCTTCGGTTTTTTCGGTAACGCCATTTTGTCAAAATTTCCTATCATAGCCTGGGAATGTATAAAACTACATTCCAAAATAGAGTTCCGGGCCTGTATTAAGGCCAGGATACAACTGCCCGGTACTGAGCTGACAGTCGTGGTTACCCATTTAGGCTTAAACAAGGAAGAACGAGTCGGGCAGATAGAAACCCTGGCCGGTCTTATCAGGGGTGAACGTACACCGGTTATTTTAATGGGGGATTTTAACGCCTTTACTGATGAACTGAGACCTTTGGAAGGTTTGGTCAGAGATCTGGGCGTAAACAGCGGACCCACCTTTCCTGCCGACAACCCGACTGCCCGTATAGATTATATACTGGTTTCCGAGAATATTGTGGATTACAGTTTGGAAGTGATCAATTCCGATGCGTCAGACCATTTGCCGGTTTTAGCGACCCTGGAGGTATAAGTACCAGAAAAAAACAAAATGGTTAAAAACTCCCTGAATTGACCATAATAATACTGGGTACAATCATGCAAGGAGGTTGAATGATGAGAAGAATTACTGTTTTACTGATTGTTACCCTTATTATGGTTACCGTGACAGGGTCTGCGTATGCCGGTACTGGCTATAAAGTGAGATTTGGCGATAATTTGTATAAAATAAGTAGATTAATGGGGGTAAACCATCAGGAAATAATGGCCGCCAATGATTTGGGCACTACGGTAATTTATCCGGGCCAGGTACTGAAAATCCCTTCGCAAAGCCGGGTTTACGAAGTAAAAAAGGGTGATAATCTTTTTAGAATTGCCCGGAAATATAAGATTTCGTTGAATGAATTGATGTCCGTAAACGGAATGAATAATACTTTAATATTCCCGGGGCAAAATTTAATAATTCCCGGTAAAAAAAGAAATATGACGGAGCCGGCTATGGGCAATAAGGTCAATACCTATATTTCACAGGAAGATATAGAATTATTGGCCAGGTTGATCCACGCCGAAGCCCGGGGCGAGGATGATATAGGCAAACTGGCTGTAGGGGCCGTTATCCTGAACCGGCTGGCCAGCGACCGGTTTCCCGACAGCATACGGGAAATCATCTATCAGAAGACCAATGGGGTATATCAATTTACTCCCGTAAGTAATGGAACCATCAATATGGAGCCAAGTGAAGCAGCAATTAAGGCTGCTCAAGAGGCCATCGAAGGAAAAGACCCTACTTCAGGGGCTTTGTTCTTCTATAACCCGAAAACGAGTACGGATAATTGGATTAGGACCCTGCCGGTAACCAGGGTAATCGGAAATCACGTATTCGCCAAATAACTTGCTTAGAGAGGCCATTGTTGATGGCCTCTTTTGCCTTTTTACCAATTTTAAAAGAGGAAAAGTCCGATTAAAGCAGAATACTTTATTATTTAACAAATAGTAGCCAGCAAGCGAGGAGGGATCAAATGGCTGCCGATGTATATTTTACAGATATGAGAGCCAAAAATGGAGAAAGCCTGTTGGACAAAGTGGAAAAGTTATTTGACAGGGCTGGGTTTAAAAATATAATTCAGCCTAAAGACCTGGTAGCTGTTAAATTACATTTTGGCGAATCAGGAAACACCGCCTATATCAGGCCGCAGTTCTTCAGGCGATTAGTGAAAAAGGTAAAGGAATGTGAAGGAAGACCCTTTTTGACCGACGCCAATACTTTATATGTAGGGACTCGTTCAAACGCTGTAGACCATCTGCGGACAGCCATAGAAAACGGATTTGACTATGCTGTCGTGGATGCTCCCCTAATAATTGCCGATGGTTTAAACGGCAAAGACTACGTAAAAGTCAAGGTAAACGGCAAACATTTCAGCGAAGTTAATATTGCCAGCGCCGTTTACCATGCTGATTCAATGTTAGTGGTTTCACATTTTAAAGGACATGAAGCATCGGGTTTTGGCGGAGCAATCAAGAACCTGGGTATGGGTACGGGCAGCCGCAGTGGAAAGCAAATGATGCATTCCAGTGTCCTGCCTAAAGTTGATGCTGACAAATGTATTGGCTGCACCAAATGCACCCATTGGTGTCCTGCAGATGCCATTACGGTAAACGAAAAAGTTGCCCGTATCTCTGAAGAAAAATGTATTGGCTGTGGCGAATGCACCGTTACTTGTCCAGCTCATGCGATAGCAATTAACTGGAAAACGGACCCCGATGATTTTCAGGAAAAAATGGTTGAATACTGTATTGGTGCAATGGCTAACAAAAAAGGCAAAGTGGGGTTTATTACCTTTGTAATGAATGTTACGCCGGACTGCGATTGCTGTGGGTGGAGCGATGCGCCTATTGTAAATGATGTAGGTATTCTGGCCTCCATGGACCCTGTGGCTCTTGACCAGGCCTGTGTAGATCTGGTAAATAAACAAAAAGCCCTTCCCAATACCAGGCTGGACGGTTACCATTTCGATATAGACGATAAATTTGGCGGCGTACACCCCATGATTGACTGGGCCGTGCAACTGGCGTACGGTGCGGAAATTGGCCTGGGTACAAGGGAATATAATCTGATTAAAGTATAAAAAAGCGCCTGCACAGGCGCTTTTTTTGCGTGCACCCAAATTCGGGAAAATTTCTCATAAATCAACATTTATTTTAACCAAAATTTAAAGGAATTAAGGCATTGGAGGTAGAAAAAGATGTAAGTTTTTTTGAATCAGAGATACATGTAAAAGGTATAAAATGGAAAGAGAGGTTTTCGGTGATAATTATGGTGGGTACAGCAGACCGCATACTCAGTCAGAAATTAGCCACATCGATGGAAGGGAAAAAACACCAAATAGGACAAAAACAATGGGAAGAAATAATACTTGCTTTGGGGGAGGTTGCCGCCGGTATTGCTCACGAAATAAGGAATCCCTTGACCGGGATCAAAGGTTTTAGCCAATTACTAAGACAGCAATTCGAAAAAGGGTGCAAAGAATGGCAGTACATAAACAGAATATTGAAGGAAACAGAAATTATAGAAAACCTGATAGAGGAGTTTTTGTTACTGACAAAACCTACTTTTCCCAAAAAACAATGGGTACATTTAAGCAAACTTGTGGACGAAATACTGCCATTACTGGCTAAAGAGGCCGTTGATAACCGGGTTCAGGTTATAACAAAATTCGAAGATACCTTGGCCTATGCTAAGGTGGACCTTGACCAGATGAGAATTGCTTTATATCACCTGGGGAAAAATCTGATTAAGGCGATGGCCGAAGGAACTGTTTTGTTTATTACTGTTGAATCTAAAAAGGAAGCAGGCTATAATGAAATCATTTTTAAGGTTTGCAGCAATGAGAAAAAAGATTTCGAAAAAAAAATATTTAAGCATGGATTTGATGTTTTTGAATGCCATGACAGCCTCAGTATAAGGGTTATTAAACAGATTATAGAAAACCACCATGGAGACCTGATTATGGCTTTAAATGATGACAATTCCCGCGTAGTTGTTAAACTGCCTTTCAATGACTAAAGGTGTGCTAAAATATGCACACCTTTTAATTTATATTTCCATGGGTTTGCAAATAATTTGTTTGACTTGAGTATCAAAAAAATGGTTAGAATGAGCAGGTCTTACCACAATAGCCGTGTCAGCGCCGGTACCGCTGCCGCCGATGGCTATGATATCTTCGCCATGAGGAATAAGTCCTGCATCCAAAGCCATACCAGCTATTTCAACACATACTTTCACGCCCTGGCCGAACATACGCAGGGTTTGGGCCATAATTTCCGTGGGGTACACTCCCCCGAACTTGTTTCTGATAGCCCGGTCCAGCCCGGCAAATAGGTGGGTAGTGGTTAATACCTTGCATCCTGCATCAAGTAACTTTTTGCGCACTTCCGGAGTCATTTCATCGATTCCGGGACCCGAAAAACCTACATGGTGGGTGACACAGACAACTTGAACCCCCTTGTTCAACAGTTTTTCGGCTGTTTTGCCCCTGTGCGAAGCGACCACAAAATGCTTTATCTTTAGTTCAGCCGCCTTTTCCAGAGCTAACCTGATGGTTTCATCGGTATTTATTTCACCTTTTCTTGTAAAGTACATACCCATACCTCCATTTCTTGAAACAAATTTTACCATTGTTTGATTAGGAAGTCAAAGGGGTTCATGTACATTTTTGATCATCGCCCAGGTGATAATAAAGTAAAGGCAACTAAAGCAGCAAAAAGATTCCGGTTAAAATATGAAAAACAAAGAGGGTGGGTGTGGTATGCGGACCTTATGGAAGGGGGCCATCAGCTTCGGGCTGGTGCATGTGCCGGTAAAGATGTATACAGCAACAGAAGATAAGGATGTGAAGTTCAATTACCTGCATGAAAAATGCAAGACACCTATCAAATATGAAAGGGTATGCCCAACCTGTGAGACGACAGTTCCACCGGAAGAAATCGTACGAGGATATGAATACGAAAAGGGGCGCTATGTAATTTTGCGGGACGAGGATTTTGAGAAACTGCCTCTGGAGACAGCGAGGTCAATTGATATAATAGATTTTGTGGAGATGGAAGAAATAGACCCCATCTATTTTGACAAAAGCTATTACCTGGCTCCGGGTGACGGAGGGCAGAAAGCCTACGAATTATTAAAGAGCGCCATGAAGGAAGCCAATAAGATTGCTATAGCCAAAGTAGTGATAAGATCAAAGGAGGCCATTGTGGCATTACGAGTTTATAAGGACGCTATCTTGATGGCCACCATGCATTATCCCGATGAAATTCGTTCCGTGGATTTAATGCCGGAACTTAATTACCAAGTAAAAATAAACGAAACCGAGCGTAAAATGGCTTTACAACTTATCGGTAGTTTGTCAGAGCATTTCTACCCGGAAAAGTACACTAATGAGTACAGGCAAGCCTTGTTGGACCTGATCCAGGCTAAAATTGCCGGCGAGGAAATCGAAGTTGCGCCCAGACCCGAAACTGGGAAAGTTGTCGATTTAATGGAAGCCCTAAAGGAAAGTATAGAACTGGCCAAAACAGAAAAGGAAAGGCGGCAGGCCCAGAAGGAGCAAATAGAAGAAAAACCCAGGAAAAAAAGGGTCCGCAAAACGTCCTGAAAATGGTTTTTTTGTAAAAAAAGGAGGGGCACATGGAGTTTACACCGGTAGTTCCCTTTGAACCAGTCAGTGCAGTACAAATTCCGCACGGCGAACAATGGATAGCCCAGGTAAAATGGGATGGGGTCCGTGTTCTTACATATTATGACGGACATTCTGTCCGGTTATATAACCGGAGGCAACATGAAAGAACGGTACAGTTTCCCGAATTTGTTGAAATCAGGCGTTTTTGTACTGCTTCGTCAATAATTCTTGATGGTGAAATCATTGCTTTCCGCCGGGGAAAACCTTCTTTTCATGAAGTAATGAAAAGGGACGGCATAAGGCAGCCCGAAAAAGTGGGCCATGTCCGAAAAGCCATTCCTCTGGTTTATATGATTTTTGATGTTCTTTACTTTAATGGGGAATGGATTATTGGCCGTACTCTTGAAGAACGTCAGGAAATCCTGAACCGATGCATAGTTCCCCAAGAGGATGTGCAGTTAGTGGAAAATTTCCGCGAAGCGGAAATTTTGTTCGATGCCATAAAGGCCCAGGGCCTGGAGGGGATTGTCTGTAAGGATATCAGCAGCAGATATACCATCAAAGGTAAAGATGGCCGATGGCGTAAACTGAAAAACTATCGTGATTTGGTGGCCGTGATTGGAGGGGCAACCTATAGGGGTAATATCATTAACGCTGTTCTCCTGGGATTATACGACAGGGACGGTCAGTTATGGTACATAGGCCACGCCGGTACGGGTAAATTGACTAGGGCCGAATGGAGGGATTTGACTGAACGAATTAAACCCTTAGTAAGCGGTGAATGTCCTTTTGTCAATAAACCTGCACGGGTAAAAAATGTTACCTGGGTGAAACCGGAATTAACGGCTAAAATCAGGTATATTGAATGGACAGAGGGGCATACACTCAGGCAGCCAAGCATTCAGGCTTTTGTCGAAATTCCTCCGGCTCAATGTATTTTTGAGCAAAGTTAACTGAACTCATATTTTGTGGGAGTGATTGTTTTTGACCTGTCAGATCGTACAAATAGAAGAGAAAGAAGTGCGCTTAACAAATTTGGAAAAGGAAATGTGGCCCGATGGTTATACAAAAGCTGATTTGATAAAGTATTATGTAGATATGTCCCCTTACATTCTTCCTTATATCAAAAACAGGCTCTTTATTATGAGCCGTTACCCTGACGGAATCACCGGAAAAATGTTTTACCAAAAAGACGCTCCTGAATACACGCCCGAATGGGTGCAAACCTATCCGCTGGTTTCGGAACGTGAGAATAAAGTAGTCAATTACATTGTTTGTGATGACTTGCCTACCTTAGTATGGCTTGCGAACCAGGCCTGTATAGAACTGCATATTTGGATGGCTCAGAAGGAAAGGCTGGACTACCCGGACATTGTGGTGTTTGATTTAGATCCTTTTCCCCCGGCTACTTTTAAGGATACATTGGATGTGGCTATGTTGGTTAAAGAAGCCCTGGACCGGTTTGGTCTCCAAGGGTATCCGAAAACATCAGGTTCTACGGGACTGCATATTTTTCTTCCTGTGCGGCCTGAATTTACTTATGCCCAGGTAAGAGAAGGGGTCAGGTTTTTATTTGAACACATACATGCTGTTTACCCGGAAAAAACAACGCTCGAACGGTCTATAGACAAACGGGCAGGTAAAGTATATCTGGATTACGGTCAGAATACCAGGGGCCACACTATGACCTTTCATTACAGCCTGCGGCCGCACCCCGGAGCGCCGGTTTCCACTCCGTTGACGTGGGATGAGGTCCGGGCCGGTGATATTGAACCAGAAGATTTTAACATCAAAACTATTTTTCCACGGATTAAAAAGGTGGGTGATTTGTATCGTCCTATACTGCACCGGGAACAGTCCTTCGCAGGGCTTCTGACATTAGTCACGTAACAAAATTTTGCCTGCCAGGCAGGAAAAGTATAAATCATCCCGAAAAACAGTTAGCATGAGTTTTATGCTTACTGATTTTTAGAGGTGGATGATGGATAACCGGAAATTTTTATTTGGCCTGAGCAGATTACCGGGTATTGGCCCGCGCAGGCTGGAGCTGCTGATTTCCTATTTCGGGTCGGCGAAAGAAGTATGGCAAGCCAAACCAAGCTTGCTTTACTGTATTAAAGAAATTCCTACCAAGACAATTGATGAATTGATTAGTTTGCGTGAGAGGACCGACCTGGAGAAAGAGATTAATATTCTTGCAGAACAGGGTATATCGGTATATACTATTGAAGATGACTGCTACCCGGCCAGGCTAAAAAATATTGCCACTCCTCCCTACGTATTGTATGTTCGGGGCCAATTGCCTGATGACGACTGTTTAAACATTGCCATTGTAGGGGCGAGGAGGTGTACTCCTTATGGACTTAAAATGGCAGAAGAAATAGCCAGGGAATTGGCCGGAGCAGGGGTAACAGTAATAAGCGGTATGGCCCGGGGAATTGATTCTGCTGCTCACAAAGGCTGCCTCGAAGGCGGCGGGCGCACTGTTGCTGTACTGGGTACAGGGGTAGATATTGTTTACCCGAGGGAAAACAGAAGGTTAATGGATAATATAATCACTCATGGCGCCGTAGTTTCTGAGTTTCCCCCGGGGACAAAGGCACAACCGAGTCATTTTCCCATGAGAAACCGAATTATCAGTGGGATGGCCGACGGAGTTCTGGTAGTGGAGGCAGCTCAGAACAGTGGGTCCTTAATTACGACCGACCTGGCTTTGGAGCAGGGAAGGGATGTCTTTGCCGTGCCCGGCCCGGCAACGAGCCTCTTGAGCAAAGGCACCAACAGTTTAATAAAGCAGGGGGCCAAACTGGTTGAAAGTGCCCGGGACATTCTTGAAGAATACGGATTGGACAGGGGAAGGCAGGAAAAAAGGGAGGAGTTTGATCTAAATCCCGCTGAGCAAAGGATTTTAGCCTGTTTAACCTTGGAACCGGTCAATATAGAAGAGATAGTGGAAAAAGCCGGGATAAATCCCGCGGAGGTAAGCGCTGCGTTGACCTTTCTGGAACTGAAGGGACTTGTCAAACGAATTGACGGACAGTTATTTGTAAGCAACGTATAATTTATTTTTCAAATGATAATGGAGTTCTAAACCATTGATTCATTCTATATATGTTAAAAAAAAGGGTTAGTGGCTATAATAGCTATCAGATGAGGTGATTACGTTTTGTCCAAGGTTCTGGTTATTGTCGAGTCACCGGCCAAAGCAAAAACTATTGGCAAGTTTTTGGGATCACGATATAGGGTGAAGGCTTCTATGGGCCATATCCGGGATCTACCCAAAAGCCAGGTTGGCGTCGATGTTGAACATGATTTTGCTCCCAAATACATAACTATTCGGGGAAAAGGAGAAATACTTAAGGATTTAAAGCAGGCGGCCCAGAAGTCTTCCAAGGTTCTTCTAGCACCGGACCCGGACCGTGAAGGTGAAGCCATTGCCTGGCATTTGATGCATTACCTGGATATAAACGAAAAAGATAAATGCAGGATAGAATTCAATGAAATTACCAAGGATGCTATCGTCAATGCCATCAAAGAGCCCAGGACTATTGACCGGCACCGGGTAGATGCTCAGCAGGCGAGGAGAATTCTGGACCGCTTGGTGGGATATAACCTGAGTCCGCTGTTATGGCGGAAAGTAAAAAAGGGTCTCAGCGCCGGCCGGGTACAATCTGTGGCCGTACGGCTGATCTGTGACCGCGAAGAGGAAATCAAAGCCTTTGTTCCGGAAGAGTACTGGGATATTACCGGAGTTTTTACCGGGACAGATAAAAAATGGACCATAGAGGCAAAATTGCTGCAAAAAGGCAAAGAAAAGATCCACATCGGCAGTGAAGCGGAAGCCCAGGCAATACTGGACGATTTAAAAGATGCTTCTTTCCTTCTTACTAAATTAAGGAAAAAGGAAAAAAAGAGAAATCCGGTAGCGCCCTTTATTACCAGCAGCCTGCAACAGGAAGCCTACCGCAAGCTTAATTTCCCTGCGCGGAAAACCATGCAGGTTGCACAACAGTTATATGAAGGCCTGGATTTAGGGCCTGAGGGAACCGTTGGTTTGGTGACCTACATCAGAACAGATTCCACCAGGGTTGCTGAAACGGCCCAGGCGGAAGCACGAGAATATATAAAAGGGAAATTCGGTACTGCGTATGTACCGGAGAAAACGAGGCAGTTTACAACTAAGGGTAAGATACAAAACGCTCATGAGGCTATCCGCCCCACATCTGTTTTTAGGGAGCCGGACCAGATAAAGAATTTTTTAAGCCGAGACCAATATAAGCTCTACAAGCTTATCTGGGAACGATTTGTCAGTAGCCAGATGAGTCCTGCCGTCCTCGATACAACCAGTATTGATATAGAAGCAGGGGATTATACATTCCGGGCCCATGGTTCAATTATCAAGTTTCCGGGATATATGAAGATTTATACTGAGGGCAAAGATGAAGATGACAATGAGGAAGAAAAAACACTGCCGGAAAATTTGGAAGAAGGATTAAGGCTGATTGCCAAATCACTGGTGCCGAAGCAGCATTTTACCCAGCCTCCGCCCAGGTATACCGACGCAACTCTAATCAAGGCTCTGGAAGAACATGGTATAGGACGGCCAAGTACATATGCGCCTATCGTGGAGACAATTCAGAAAAGAGGGTATGTTGTCAAAGAACAGAAACAGTTTCATCCTACTGAATTAGGCATGGTTGTAGTCGAGTTGCTAAAAGAGCACTTTACTGATATTATTGATATCCAGTTTACGGCTGCCATGGAGGAAAAACTTGATTTAATCGAAGAAGGCGATATGGACTGGGTCCAAGTACTGAAAGACTTTTATCTGCCTTTCAAGGATACATTGGAAAGAGCTGAAAAGGTTATCGGCCAGGTAGAACTGGAAGACAAAGTGACAGAAGAAATTTGTGAATTATGCGGCCGCAACATGGTGGTGAAAATGGGCCGTTACGGCAAGTTCCTGGCCTGTCCCGGTTTTCCTGCATGCAGAAATACCAAACCTTTGTTGGAAGAAACGGGGGTCAAGTGCCCGCACTGCGATGGCCGACTGGTATTGCGCAGAAGCAAAAAAGGTCGTAAATTTTATGGGTGCAGTAATTATCCCGACTGCGATTTCGTTACCTGGGACCTGCCGACCGAAAAGAAGTGCCCGAAATGTGAAAGTATGCTGGTACAAAAGAAATTCAAGAATAAAGGCGCTGTTTACCAATGCATAAGCGAAAACTGCAACTATAAAGAAAAAGCCGAGACCATAACGATATAGGAAGTGATTCCAATGGAAACGGAATTAGTAATTATCGGAGCAGGACTGGCGGGGTCGGAAGCGGCTTGGCAGGCAGTTAACCGTGGTGTAAGAGTAAAATTATACGAGATGCGGCCTCAAAAAATGGCGCCGGCCCATACAACTGCATACTTTGCTGAATTGGTATGCAGCAATTCCCTACGGGCGGCAGGTATGGAAAATGCTGTCGGGCTGTTAAAGGAAGAAATGCGCATAATGAATTCGTTGATCATGAAGTGTGCCGATGCCAATAGGGTGCCTGCAGGCGGCGCCTTGGCCGTGGACCGGCAGAAATTCGCGGCCCAGGTTACTGCTGAATTGGAAAACCACCCCTTAGTGGAAATAGTCCGGGAAGAGGTCACATCGGTACCGAATGATGGTCCGGCAATTATAGCAACCGGCCCCTTGACTTCCGAAGCAATGGCGGCTAGCATTAAAGAGTTAACCGGCGAAGATTATTTGTATTTTTATGATGCGGCAGCTCCGATAGTCACCTATGAATCCCTCAACCACGACGTTATTTACCGGGCTTCTCGGTATGGCAAAGGTGATGCCGATTACCTGAACTGTCCGATGACCAAGGAACAATATGAAAGTTTTTGGCATGAATTGACTTCAGCCGAAACAGTCCCTTTAAAAACCTTTGAAAAGGAAATATTTTTTGAAGGCTGTATGCCCATTGAAGCCATGGCGGCAAGGGGGATGAAAACCCTTCTCTTCGGACCGATGAAACCGGTTGGCTTGGAAAATCCCAAAACAGGGGAGCGACCATACGCCGTTGTCCAGTTGCGCCAGGATGATATGGAAGGAACGCTTTACAATATAGTCGGTTTTCAAACCCACCTAAAATGGGGGGAGCAGCAGCGGGTGTTCCGCATGATACCGGGATTGGAGAAGGCGGAATTTGTTCGATACGGCGTGATGCACAGGAACACATTTATTAATTCACCTACAGTGCTGGAGCCAACTTTTCAGTTTCGCAAAAGAAAAGACCTGTTCTTTGCCGGACAGATTACCGGTGTTGAAGGTTATGTTGAATCTGCTGCAGCCGGATTGATGGCCGGAATCAATGCCGCCCGACTGGTAAAAGGGCAGGAACCGGTGGTGTTTCCCCCGGCCACGGCCCATGGAGCATTGAGCCATTACATTACTACGGCTAATCCGGCCAGTTTTCAGCCTATGAACATAAATTTTGGCCTTTTACCGCCTCTGGAAGAAAGAATCAAAGATAAAAAGATGAAGAACCGTTTGATTTCTGAAAGAGCAGTGATAACATTGGAAAATTTTAAAAATAATTTATAATAGTCCCCCTGAAAAAACGTACACCTTCAGTATCATGTTTATTAAGGGGTGACGAAATATGTACAATTATGTTGATGATTTTATGGTCTATTTACAGGTCGAAAAAAATGCTTCCGAAAAAACACTGCAGAGCTATCAGACTGACTTATTCCAGATGGTGGACTTTATAAGTGCTGAAATTAATATAACTCCGGAAAATCTGCAACCGGACCGGGTTGACCACCTGGTAATCAGAAAATTCCTGGCTGAACTACAGAGAAGAGGACTGTCCAGAAGTACCATAGCTCGAAAACTGGCAGCCATGCGGACTTTTTTCAGGTTTTTATGCCGGGAAGAAGTAATTACGTGGAACCCGTTGATTGAAGTTGCTACCCCGAAAGTGGAAAAACGACTGCCGCAATTTTTATACCAGGACGACATAAGAAATCTGATTGAAGCGCCGGAGAGAAACACTCCCAGGGGATTGCGAGACAGGGCCATTCTGGAAACCCTTTACGCATCCGGAATCAGGGTCAGTGAACTGGTCAATCTGGATATGACCGATATCGACCTGAACACGGGTTATGTGCGTGTAATGGGCAAAGGCGCCAAAGAACGAGTTGTTCCACTGGGTCAGTTTGCCATAAACGCCTTGAAAGCCTATCTTACTCACGGCAGAACCAGGCTGGCCTGCAGGTCAAAAGAACCTTCGGAGGCTGTTTTCCTGAACAAAGCGGGACAACGTATTTCCGTACGCAGTATTCGCGATATCGTTAATAAATACGTGCGTAAAATCAGCATCAGGCAGAGGGTAAGCCCCCATATTATCCGTCATTCCTTTGCCACCCATTTATTGGATGCTGGGGCAGATCTTAGAACAGTACAGGAATTATTGGGGCACGTTAAAATGTCTACGACACAAATTTATACCCATGTAACCAGAGAACATTTAAAAGAAGTTTACAAGAAAGCACATCCGCGGGCTTGAATAGGAGGTAATTAAATGTTCAAGGGAACCACTATTGTTGCGGTGAAAAAGGGCAGCCAAACAGCAATAGCCGGCGACGGTCAGGTAACTTTTGGCGGAAATGTAGTGTTAAAACATCAGGCCAGAAAGGTAAGACGGTTATACAACGATAAGGTTTTGGCCGGCTTTGCCGGTTCAGTGGCCGACGCATTTACCTTATTCGAAAAGTTTGAAGGCAAACTTGAGGAGTATAGGGGAAATTTACAGAGAGCCGCCGTTGAACTGGCTAAGGAATGGAGGATGGACAAAATTCTCCGCCGGCTGGAGGCGCTACTGATTGTTGCCGATTCAAAACATCTGTTAATCATTTCGGGCAACGGCGAAGTAATTGAACCTGACGATGATGTGGCGGCCATAGGTTCGGGGGGATCCTACGCACTGGCTGCCGCGAGGGCGCTTATAAAGTTTACTGAGCTGGATGCTGCGAAGATAGCCAGGGAGGCGCTGACGATAGCCGCCTCTATTTGTGTTTTTACCAATGATAACATTGTTGTGGAGGAATTAAACGGCCCTAACTAAGTAAACTGCCGGGCACCAACAGGCGTTCAGTCGTTGATGAAAAACTAGTTTTAGGAGGGATTTTGGTGCAGGATTTGACACCAAAACAAATTGTCGAGGAACTGGATAAGTTTATTGTTGGCCAGCATAAAGCAAAACGGTCTGTTGCGGTAGCGTTGCGAAACAGGTACCGCCGAAAAAAACTCCCCCCGGAATTAAGAGATGAAGTTGTTCCCAAAAACATAATAATGATTGGCCCTACCGGTGTAGGAAAGACGGAAATTGCCAGGCGCCTGGCCAAACTGGTAAATGCCCCCTTTGTCAAGGTAGAAGCAACAAAATTTACCGAAGTGGGATACGTGGGCAGGGATGTGGAATCTATGGTCAGGGATCTGGTGGAGACTTCCATCAGGATGGTTAAACAGGAGAAAATGGCCGAAGTGGAAGAAAAGGCCAAGGTTATGGCTGAAAAAAGAATTCTGGACATCTTGGCCCCCCTGCCGGAAAGGGAAATGGGATTAAAAAACCCCTTTGAAGCCCTTTTCGGCGGTGGACAAAGAAATGATGACCAGGCACAGGAACAGGCATTTACTGAGAGAGTGAACCAGGTCCAGCGGGAGCGGGACATACTCTGGGAAAAGCTGCAGAAGGGTGAATTGGAACAGGAGTACATAGAAATAGAAGTTGAAGATACCAACGTGCCTACAGTAGAAGTTTTTTCCGGGGCCGGAGTCGAAGAAATGGGCATCAACATCCAGGATATTCTCGGCGGCATACTCCCCAAAAGAAAGAAAAAACGTAAAACTACTGTAGAAGAGGCCCGAAAAATATTAACCAACCAGGAAGCCCAGAAGTTAATCGATATGGATGAAGTTATTTCTCAGGCCATAGAAAGGGCCGAGCAATCAGGCATTATTTTTTTGGATGAAATTGATAAAATTGCTGCCCGGGACGGCGGTGCCGGGCCAGATGTTTCCAGAGGCGGGGTGCAGAGAGATATATTGCCCATAGTAGAAGGTTCAACAGTTATGACAAAATATGGGGCAGTAAAAACTGACCACATTTTATTTATTGCTGCCGGGGCTTTTCATATAGCCAAACCGTCCGATTTAATTCCTGAGTTACAGGGCCGATTTCCCATTAGGGTTGAATTAGAAAGTTTGACCGAAGAAGACTTTAAACAAATCCTCATCGCCCCCCAAAATGCTATAATTAAGCAATATAAGGCTTTGTTGGAAACAGAAGGAATCATGTTGAAATTTACAGAAAATTCTCTTGATGAAATTGCAAAAATAGCTTATACTGTTAATGAACAGACAGAAAACATCGGGGCTCGACGTCTTCATACAATTTTAGAGAAATTACTTGAAGACATTGCCTATGAGGCGCCTGATACCGATCAAAAAGTCGTCGTAATTGATGAAAAGTATGTTCAGGAAAAACTTAGTGAAGTAATACACAATCGTGATTTGAGCAGGTACATTTTGTAGTATTTATACAATACGCTGTCAATTTTACCTTTAAGGGGGACAAGTAATGAGGAATTTGTTAGAAAAAACCAGATGTATTAACAAACTTCTTCAAAAAGCCGCAGGACATCCGGTAGACTTTCAGGAAATGGCTGACGTTTTGACTGAAAACATAAGGGCAAATACTTATATTATAGGCCGCCGCGGTAAAATTCTGGGCTGTGCTTTCATGGATAACTTTGCGTGTCAAACCATGAAAGACTTGATCGAGAGTTCGGACCGGTTCCCGGAAGCCTATAATGAGTCGCTGCTCCGGGTGAACGAAACCAGGGCCAATTTTCAGCAGAAAGACAATGTTTGTGTATTTGACGATGCCCAAGAATGTGTATTTACTGAAAAGGTAATGACGATTGTTCCCGTTGTCGGCGGCGGTGAAAGGTTAGGCACTCTTTTATTGGCCAAAAGTGACGAAAACTTTACTGACGAAGACTTGGTTTTGGCTGAATATGGCGCTACCGTTGTTGGCATGGAAATTTTGCGCATTAAAGCTGAAAGGGTCGAGGAAGAAGCTCGCAAGAAGGCTGCTGTGCAAATTGCACTGGGTACCTTGTCTTATTCCGAATTAGAAGCAATTGAACATATTTTCGATGAGCTTGAAGGCGATGAGGGATTGCTTGTGGCGAGTAAAATTGCCGACCGGGTAGGAATCACCAGATCGGTAATTGTTAACGCTCTCAGGAAGTTTGAAAGCGCTGGAGTGATCGAGTCTAAATCCCTCGGCATGAAAGGCACCTATATAAGGATTTTGAACGAACGTTTATTGGACGAATTGCAAAAGCTTAAGCATTGATTGGTCCATATTGTTGATTGACTATAAACCATAGATCTTCTATGGTTTATTTTTTTGCCAACAGATTTGCTAAAAAAAGGATTTTAAGTAAATATGACGAAATATAAAAAACAGTCAGTGATGTTGTATAAACTTCAGATAGATTAGCGAAAAAAGTCTAAAAATCTACAACTTAAAGTAGGAATTCACAAAAATATGACGAAATATAGGATTAATGCTTTGTAAAGTTTTCCTCACATAGTGTATCGTTACCATGAACAAAAGCAGTACCTAACTTTGATAAAGGCAACTTTATCGAAAGATAAAGGCGCAAAACTACGGGCCTAAAGCGACATAACGCAATGGTTGCCGGGTTGCCGAAGGAGGGTTTGCGTTTAGTAGAACCAAACTGCGGTTTCCCTCAGTTTGGATTTTATTTTGTAGGAGGCGTTTAAAGGTGATAGAGAAACTTATCACATCCGATACTATGGGTCTGCTACAGCGGGCTTTAGATGCCGCCAGTATGAGAAATGAAGCTATTGCTAATAACATGGCCAATGTCGATACTCCCGGCTATAAGCGCGTGGACGTGGCTTTTGAAGAAGAGTTGAAGAAAGCTATGGCTGCAAATGGCAGGTTACAAGGATTGACCTCAGACCCCAGGCATATACCCATCGGCGGTAAAAAACCAATAGAAATTAATCCCCGATTTGTTTGGGACACCGATACGACCATGAGAAACGATGATAACAACGTAGACATAGATAAAGAAACTGCTGCTTTGGCCAAAAATCAGATCATGTATGAGTTCCTGATTAACGGTATTAATGGAGATTTCAAAAAACTTAGGATGGCCATCAACGGAAGGGGGTAAATAAAACATGGGAATGTTTGATTCCTTTGATATCAGCGCTTCCGGTTTAACAGCACAAAGGTTGAGAATGGACCTGATTTCTGAAAATATTGCCAATGTTAATACTACCCGGACGGCTTCCGGGGGGCCATACAGGAGAAAGTTAGCTGTTTTTGAGGCAAAAAACGGTGATTTTGATAAGGTATTTCAAGAGCGGTTAGACAGTGTATCGCCGGGTAAGGGAGTCAGGGTGACGAAAATTATTGAAGACCAGTCACCTTTAAAACTTGTCTATAACCCGAACCATCCTGATGCCAACGCACAGGGATATGTGGAAATGCCCAATGTGAACATAGTTACGGAGATGGTGGATATGATTTCCGCTACCCGTGCCTATGAAGCAAATGTAGCATCCATTAGAGCTACAAAGGAAATGTTTGCGAAAGCTATGGAAATCGGACGTTAGGAGGTTTTTAAATGAAAATAGATCAGCTTCTTACCGCGCAGCCGGTTGTATTGACTGATTCCCGGCCGACTAATGAGGATAATTCAGAAACGGTATCTTTTGGTGAATTTTTGAAAAAAGCTCTCAACGAAGTTAACAACCTGCAGGTTCAATCAGAGGAAATGAAGCAGAAGCTGGTTACAGGGCAAATCGAAAATGTTCATGATGTTATGATAGCGGCTGAAAAAGCAAATTTGGCATTCGAGCTTACTTTACAGGTAAGGAATAAAATAGTGGAAGCATATCAGGAAATTATGCGCATGCAAGTATAATCTTAGTTAGAACAACATTCCTTATCGAGTGAGACGAGGTGGACCAGCTGTAATGGGAGAGTATTTGCTGCAACTCAAAACGAAAATAGTAGGGCTGTGGAACAATATGACCAGGAACCAAAAGATTGTCATTATTGTCTCAGCCCTCTTTCTGGTCGGAACCCTGGCTGTGTTAGTGAGGGGCGCTACCAGACCCGATTATGCGCCTTTATTCACTCAACTGGACCCGCAAGATGCTGGAAAAACCGTGGAATGGTTGAAAGAAAATAAAATACCCTACCAGTTAGCCGATGGCGGAACTACTATCCTGGTCCCAAGTAAGGATGTGGACCAAACGCGGATCTCCCTCTCCAGTGAGGGGTATCCGACAGGGGGGGTTGTCGGCTTTGAGGCTTTTGACCAAACCAAGTTCGGGGAGACAGATACTGATCGCCGGGCCAGATTCATACGCGCTTTACAGGGGGAATTGACCCGTACCATTGAGCGCTTTTCCGAAGTGGATAAGGCTCGCGTCCACATAGTCCTACCCGAACCTTCTCTTTTTTTGGAAGAACAGAAAAATGCCACAGCTGCAGTATGGTTGCAGTTAAAACCTACCAAAACCTTAGATGAAAACCAGGTCAAAGGATTAGTAAAGCTAGTGGCTAACAGTGTTGAGGGCCTTTCGCCCGAAAATGTCACAGTAGTGGATATGAACGGCAATATTCTCAGTGAATCGCTGGATTTTAGCAAAGAGGCCCAACAGCAAAAACTTTCCATGACCCAACTGGAAATACAGAAAACCTTCCAGGCAGATTTACAGCGTTCCTTGCAGTCGATGCTGGAGAAAGTGGTCGGTATTGGCAAGGTTGTTTGCCGCGTCAGGGCAGAACTTGACTTTGACCAGATACAAAAGAAAACGGAAAACTATGGAGACAAGCATGTTTTAAGCGAACAAAAAACTGAACAGAGTTCCAGCAGCTCAAACACTGCCACCCCACAAAATACGCCGGGAACAGCCGGTAACATTCCCGGATATGTGGCAACGGGAGGAAACAGCAACAGCCAAAGTTCCAGCAGCGATGTGATCAGAAACTATGTCCATGATAAGGAAGAAACGGTTCAAACGGTTGCACCGGGCAGTGTAAAGAGACTCTCGGTTTCCGTAATGATAGATAAGGCCATAAACCAGCAGCAGCAGAAAGCCATTGAAGAGGCTGTTGTGAACGCAGCAGGAATCAACAAAGCCAGGGGAGATCAGGTTTCGGTCATCGGTATGCCCTTTAATACCGAATATCAGCAGGAAATGGCCAGAGAGATGGCTCAGGCAGACCGGAAACAGACCATTATCCTCTTCGGGTCGTTGGGCGCTGTACTGTTGTTGATTATAGTTGCTGTAATTTTAAGAGTGAGAATGTTGAAGAAAGAACAACTGGAAGAACTGGGAGAAATAGCTACTACGCCATTGCCGCTGAAGGCGATGGAAGAGATAATTGAAATCGAAGAGAAAGAACTTACGCCGGAAGAAAAAGAGAAGATCAGGATTAAGGAGCAGGTAGAGAAAGTTGCCGGGGAGAATCCGGCAGATGTGGCGCAACTCTTAAAAACCTGGTTGGCTGAAGAATAGAGGTGGAATAAATGGCGAAAGGCTTAACGGGAAAGCAAAAAGCTGCAATTTTACTCATTTCCCTAGGCCCTGAAATATCAGCGCAAATATTTAAGCATTTAAGGGACGAGGATATAGAGCAGTTAACTTTGGAAATAGCCAACATACGTAAGGTACCTACAGAAGTGAAAGAGGAAATTATTAACGAGTTTCACGAGCTGTTGGTAGCAAAGGAGTATATTGCCTCCGGGGGCATAGATTATGCCAAAGAAGTCTTGGAAAAGGCCCTGGGCAACCAGAAAGCCCTGGAGATAATTAACCGGTTAACAGCCACCCTGCAAGTAAAACCCTTTGATTTTGTAAGAAAAACGGATCCTTCCCAGTTATTAAACTTCATCCAGTCGGAAAACCCGCAGACCATTGCATTGATTATTGCTTATCTAGAGCCTGAACAGGCGGCGGCTATTTTGGGAGCACTACCGGCAGAAAGACAGGCCGATGTGGCCCGTCGGATCGCTATTATGGACCGTACTTCGCCGGAAATAATCAGGGAAATAGAACGCGTGCTGGAACGCAAGCTTTCTTCCGTTGTATCCGAGGACTTTACCAGCGCCGGGGGTGTGCAGAATGTGGTAGACATTCTGAACAGGGTGGACCGAACTACGGAAAAAACCATTATGGAATCCCTGGAGATACAGGATCCCGAACTGGCGGAAGAAATCAAGAAAAGGATGTTTGTCTTTGAGGACATTGTGCAGCTTGATGACAGGGCTATTCAACAAGTTCTCCGCGAGGTCGACAGCAAAGACTTGGCGCTGGCTCTCAAAGGTTCCAGTGAAGAAGTGGCCGCCAAGGTCAGCCGGAATATGTCCAAGCGAGCTGCCGACATGCTCAGGGAAGATATGGAATATATGGGTCCGGTGCGTTTAAGAGATGTGGAAGAAGCCCAGCAGCGTATTGTTAATGTAATCAGGAAACTTGAAGAAGCCGGTGAAATAGTTATTGCCAGAGGCGGGGGAGATGAGATAATTGTCTAAGGTAATCAAGTCCGGACATTTGAAACTTGAGAGTCCGCGGCTGATTAGCCATACCTATTCTCATCCCGAGGAAACTGCAGCCATAAATGGGAAAGCTGCTTTGGAATTGGCGGCTTCCCGAGCGGATGAAACAAATGCAGCGGCTGGGGGAGAAACCTCCGGAGCTATAGACCTCCAGGAAGTTACCAGACAGGCAGAAGAAATTATCAGGGAAACGGAGGAAATGGTTAAAGAACTGCTCGAGACAGCACGGCAGGAGGCTGAAAAAATAGTAAAAAAAGCGAAAGAAGAAGCGGAAAACCTCGTTAAGGAGGGGCAGGAAAAGTTTAAGGAGATCAGGGAACAGGGCTATAACGATGGTTGGCAGGTTGGCCATGCAGAAGGGACCAAAAAAGCAGAAGAAGAAATGAAAGGGACCTTATTGGCAGCTCAAAAGACCCTGGAGGATGCCATTGAAGAAAGAAAAAAAATTATTCTTGGGGCTGAAGATGAGATTATACAATTGGCTGTCGCTATAGCCAAAAAGATCATTGGTCACGAGATAAGTACGAATCAGGACCTTATTGTCGGGATGGTGCAAAAAGCCCTGGAGAAAGTGCGGGACAGAGAGGAAATATCCCTGCGTGTCAATCCGCAAAATCTGGAGCAAGTTCTAAACGACCAGGAACAGATCATGTCCTCTGCTAAAGGAATAAAAAAAATGAAAGTTCTCGCGGACCCCGATATTCTTCCGGGCGGCTGCGTTATAGAGACGTCCAACGGAACCGTTGACGCGCGGGTGGAACGCCAGCTTCGGGAAATAGAACAGTCTTTACTGGAAGTGAATTCCAATGGTTGATTTAAATAAATATATTTCCGCTCTTGCTAATCTGGACCCCATTAAAATTAATGGGCAGGTTACGCGGATAATAGGTTTGGTAGTGGAATCACAGGGTCCGTCAGCTAATCTGGGAGAACTTTGCTACATATACCCCAATGTGGGTGATTGCAAGTTAAAGGCAGAAGTCGTTGGTTTTAAAGAAAACAGGATACTGCTCATGCCTTTGGGCGACCTTACCGGTATCGGACCAGGTTGCGAAGTTGTAGCCACCGGGCATTCATTTAAAATTGGCGTAAGCAATAAAATGCTCGGCCGGGTAATTGATGGATTGGGCAATCCTATTGACGGCCTGGGGCCAATAGAATGGGAGACAGAATACCCGGTAAGCGGACCGCCGCCAAATCCCCTGGAACGGAAGAGAATTACCGAACCATTATCAGTAGGAGTTAAAGCAGTTGATGGATTGCTGACCTGCGGAAAAGGCCAGCGGGTAGGCATTTTTTCAGGTAGTGGCGTTGGTAAGAGTACTTTATTGGGGATGATCGCCAGAAATACTGCCGCTGATATAAATGTGATTGCCCTCATTGGCGAACGAGGTCGTGAAGTCAGAGAATTTCTGGAAAAAGATTTGGGTGAAGAAGGATTGCGCCGGTCTGTTGTGGTTGTAGCTACTTCGGACCAACCTGCATTGGTCAGGTTAAAGGGCGCGCTGGTAGCCACCAGTATAGCCGAGTATTTCCGTGACCAGGGCAAGGATGTCATGCTGATGATGGATTCGGTCACTAGGTTTGCCATGGCGCAAAGGGAGGTCGGTCTGGCGGTGGGTGAACCACCTGCTACCAGGGGATATACTCCTTCAGTTTTTGCCATGTTGCCTAAACTGTTGGAAAGGTCAGGTACTTCCCGCCACGGGACAATTACCGGATTGTATACGGTCCTGGTTGACGGAGATGACCATAACGAACCAATTGCTGATGCAGTCCGGGGAATACTTGACGGGCACATAGTGTTATCCAGGGATTTGGCCATGCAAAACCAGTATCCTGCCATAGATATACTGGCCAGTGTAAGCCGGGTAATGCCGGACATAGTCAGCGAGGAACATAGGAAAGCGGCTCAGGAAATAAAAAGTATCCTGGCTACATACCGGGATGCTAAAGACCTAATTGATATAGGCGCCTATCACAAGGGAAGTAATCCCAAAATTGATTATGCATTATCAAAGCTGGATGATACCTTAAATTTTCTAAAGCAGGACGTAAAGGAACAATATGGTTTTAATGAAGCCTTGGAGTTGTTGCTGTCTATAACAGGCATGGCAAAAACAGCGTGAAAAGGGATGATATGGCATGAAACCTTTTAATTTCAGGCTGCAAACGGCTCTTGATATTAAGTTACGACAGGAAGAACTGGCCAGGGAAGCTTTGCAACGGGCTATAAGCAGTTACGAAAACAGTGTGGAAGTGCTAAACAGCTTTTATAAACAGATGGAATGGGTACAGGAACAGGTCAGGCGTAGCCAGGAAAAAACTGTGAACCTGGAAGACGTGAAAAGGTGTCAAGATTTTATTCCGGTACTTATACAAAAAATTGAAATTCAGAAGGCTGAAGTAGAAGAAAGAAGATCTGAGGTGGATCGAGTCAGAACTCAATTAGTCGCGGTGATGAGAGAACGTAAGGTAATGGAGAAAATAAAAGCCCGCTACTATCACCGGTACATAAGAGAAGTTCTTCTGGAAGAACAGAAGCTGATTGACGAGATGGCCACGAACAGGTTCATACTTAAAGATAATCCCATTTAGGAGGCCTTTATATAGATGCCAAAGTTTCTGCACAGTAAGCCCTTTCGCATACTAAAAAAAATACTGTTGATTCTGTTCCTCCTTGCTCTGATTTTTGGATTCATTGCAGCAGTCTTGTGGGCTTTGGACTTTACCGGCGTGTTAAATGTTCAGAAAATGGGCCAAAAGATACCGGTAGTCGGAAAATACATTGCTGATGACAATAATAAGCAATCTGAAAAATCCCCGCTACAACTGGAAAATGAGCAGTTGCGCATGGAAAACAGGCAACTGAAAGAGCAACTCGACAGACAAAAAAGACAGTTATCAGGGGAAATAGAGGATATTAAACACAAACTTGCTGTTGCCGAGGAGAAAAATAAAAAACTGGCAAAAGATAAGCAGTCTTTGCAGAATACGGTAGACTCCTTACAGGAATGGAAAGCCCAGCAGGAAGGGCAGACCCTTAGTTACGAAAGCCTGGGCAGGTATTATGCAGAAATGAAACCGGACAAAGCGGCCCAAATCATGAACAACCTGCCTGATGATGTAACGATAGGGATCCTGCTAAATTTAGAGGACGAACAGGTTACAGCCATATTGAGCGCCATGGACCCCAAGAAAGCAGCAAGTATTGTGGATCAGATGCGCAAATAAAGGTTGTAAAACTGTTCGCTATCCCTCGTGAAAGGAGGTGAGAAAATGCAAGCAGTAGGAACTTTTATGATTAATCCCACCGATGGAGCCGGGTGTGGAATCGGCAGTCAACTGAATAAGGTACGGAGCAACAAAGGGCCTTGCGGATTTGGCATGCTGTTGCAAAACCTGTTGGGCCAGGTAGAGGCCGGAGATATTACTTCCGTTTCTGCTGATGTGCCGGTAAATCCTGAAACCAGAGAAATTATATTGACAAAAGACAAACTGACCGATGCGATAATGGAGCTGTTGAAAATGTTGGAATCTGACGGCATTGCATATGCAGTATCATTTGATAAGGTGCCCAATGCAGCCGAGTTTAAACAAACATTAAATGAACTAATGGATATTATCCGGGATATTGCAGAAAAGCTGGTTCTCTTGTGCCCTTCGGCCAATCAATTAAATATTGCAGATCAGGCCATTGACGCATATTCCCGTGGCGCCGATACCGGTACCAATGTGGGCAGGTTGGTTGTCTACCTGGGGTGGGAAATAACCAATTTGTTGCGGCATATTAAAACACTGAATGGGGAACTGCAGGCCATCGTTAACAGGACTGGTAATAATGCTGTTCATTCCGATGGTGGCATGGCCAATATCCTGCGGGAATTTGACAGTATGTTCAGGGAAAACACTGCAGCCCTCGCCAAAGACCTAAAACAAATAGGCGCTTTATTGGCAGGGTTACACCTAAAACAGCAGGATCCAGTTGAAGGCATACCCGCGCAAAAAGTTAATGCCGAAGGTATGCCCCCGCAAGAAATCAATAAGACCGGAAACCTGCTGAGGGCAGAAATCAAAGGATTAATCGCCAATCCAGGGCAAGGGATTGCCGAAGATGCCGGAAAACCTGATAATTCGGTGCCCCAAAATCCGGAAATCGTTTTGGACAACCTGCGCCGTTCGGTAGGGAAGATAACCAATATTTTTGACAAACTTATCAAAAATATTGAAGCAAATTTAGCCGGTGGAATACAGGGTGAAACATGGGTTGTCCAGGCGGCAGGGAATAATTTTTCCATGTATGCTGCAAATCCGGTATTCTTTAACGGCCAACAGGATGCCGTACAGGTTTTCCATTCACTCATGAACATGATTGCCGAGAAGGCCAAGTTGGTTCAGATACCGGGACACTCAGAATTTACCATCCAACTTAAACCGGAAACCCTGGGGAAACTACAGATGAAGATTACAGTTGAGAACGGTCTGATCACGGCAAAATTCACCGCCGATACGCAACAGGTGAAAGAACTGCTGGAATCCAACCTGGCGAATTTACGGCAAAACCTGACCGACCAGGGGATTAAGGTAGACCAGCTTGAAGTTGCCCTGAATTCAGAAAGGGACTACAACTTGTTTGAAAGGGAATCCCAATGGAAACAAAAACAGGGGCACAGAAAATTCCATGTTGCTTCTGTAACCGACCGGCCGGCCGGCAGTATTCTGGATAACTCCTATTTAATGTATGATGACAACACCATTGACTATACCGTTTAAAGGAGGTGCGTAAAGAATGACCACAGTAAATAATGTATCTGATGCGGGTTCAACACAGAACCAGGAAGCGGTATCTAGGACGGTAAAAAATGTACTGGGGAAAGACGATTTTCTCAAACTGCTGTTGACCCAGTTAAAATACCAGGACCCATTGGAACCCACAGATAACAAGGACTTCATTGCCCAGATGGCCCAGTTCAGCGCCCTGGAACAAATGACCAATATGAGCGATGGTTTTGCCAAATTAGCGCAATTTCAGGAAACCCTTTTCAGGGAATCTACTATCAGCCAGGCTATCGGTCTAATAGGAAAACAGGTGGAGGCTACGCTGCCCGACCAGAATGAACCGCTGACCGGGTTTGTAACGGCAATGAAGATAGTTGATGGGGAACCAAAGGTAGTTGTAAACGGCAAGGAAATTGGCCTGGGATATATTTCTATGGTATTAGGCTCGTAATTACTTGCGCTGAAAAGGAGGGATTACAGTGGTAGACAAATTGTACTTCAATCAACCAATATTGCCTGTCAACCCTTCGCACAAAAAACAGCAGCCTGATCCGCGCGGCAGAGCTGAAGCGCCGCAGTCCTTCCAAAACATTCTGCTGCAGCAGATGGCCAAAGAGCCGGTGAAGTTTTCCCAGCATGCCCTGCAGCGGCTAAGCACCAGGAATATTCAACTAAGTCCGGCCGATATGCAAAAGCTTAATGATGCGGTTCAGCGGGCAGCTCAGAAGGGAGCAAGGGATTCGCTGGTTTTGATGAACAATATGGCTTTTATAGTCAGTGTGACGAACCGAACAGTCATTACGGCCGTGGATGACGCCAGCATGAAGGAAAATGTCTTTACGAATATAGACAGTGCAGTTATTGTTTAACGGGCCGGACCTCTATGAGGAAGCCCTGGGCCGCCGAACGACAGAGGCGGCCGGTGAAGTGCAGACTAATTAAGTAATGAATAGCTTATATGGAGGTCGATTGCATTATGATGCGTTCCATGTTTGCCGGAGTATCCGGATTGCGAAATCACCAGACCAGGATGGATGTTATTGGCAATAACATCGCCAATGTTAATACTATCGGCTATAAGAAATCCAGGGTTACTTTCCAGGATATGTTGAGCCAGAATATCCGCGGCGCCTCTTCCCCGACAACTACCAGGGGGGGTACCAACCCCATGCAGGTTGGTCTCGGTATGACCATCAATACCATAGATACTATTCATACCCAGGGCAGTTCGGAAACCACCGGCAAGGTTACTGATATGATGGTAGATGGAGACGGGTTCTTTATCGTAGGAGACGGCATGAACAGGTATTACACCAGGGCCGGCAATTTTGATTTTGATGCTCTGGGAAATTTAGTATACCCGAACGGTTTAAAAGTACAGGGGTGGCTGGCAGATAATACTGGCAAGATTGATACCTCGACAGCTATACAGGGAATTACCATTCCAAAAGGACAGTCTATCCAGCCTAAACAGACCGCCAACATTGATTTCATAAATAATCTTGATGCCGGTGCAGCAATAGGTACAGTACGGAATGTTTCTATTGAGGTTTACGATTCGCTGGGGAACTTATACACTATACCGGCAACTTTTACCAAAAGTAATACCAATGAATGGACCTTTGACTTGGGCACACTTCCATCGGGAATTACCAGTTTTACACTGACAAATAATGTTATTACGTTTAATCCTGATGGCACTTACAATAGCCCCGCTCCCGGCACATCCACACTTAACTTAAATTTAAACGGTTCTGTGGGCGCGAGTACGCCAATAACAGTTAAAATTGACTTTACAAAATTAACTCAGTTCAATGGTTCATCCAATGCTGACATGAATAGTCAAGACGGATATCCTTCAGGAGTTTTAAACG
The DNA here is from genome assembly GCF_059412445.1 of Thermincola sp. GK-1. Classification (NCBI taxonomy): domain Bacteria; kingdom Bacillati; phylum Bacillota; class Clostridia; order Eubacteriales; family Thermincolaceae; genus Thermincola; species Thermincola sp. GK-1. The sequence continues at coordinate 62,431 of NZ_JBSQAT010000011.1, read as the reverse complement.
GATATGCCATCGATAAATCAGGTATAATTACCGGAAGATTTTCCAATGGTTTAACCAAACCTTTGGCTCAAGTAGCGCTGGCAAACTTTAATAACCCGGCAGGTCTGATGAAAGCTGGAGAAAACTTATACGTTCAGTCTAACAACTCCGGTAATGCACAAATTGGCGCTGCCGGCTCCGGCGGCCGGGGTAATATCTCGCCCGGCCAGTTGGAAATGTCCAATGTGGACCTGTCCCAGGAATTTACCGATATGATTATTACCCAGAGAGGTTTTCAGGCCAATTCCCGCATAATTACCGTGTCCGACGAAATGCTCCAGGAACTGGTTAACCTGAAGAGATAATTCATCTGGAGGGTTGGGGTAAGGGGTTACCCCTTACCCCAACCAATCTATATGGAAGCGAGGTTATGGAGATGGTTAAGGTAACCAGGATGAACGGCAGGGAAATTGTGGTAAACGCGGAACTTATTGAATTTGTGGAGGCCACTCCAGATACAGTGTTGACTCTTTCCACAGGCCGGAAACTGGTGCTGCAGGATACTGTCGATGAGGTTATAGAAAAAGTCCTCGAGTACCGGCGTTCCATTGGCACCAGGTTTATAGTTTGCGGCCCGGAACAAAAAAAAGAATGGCTGCCTGAAATTCTGAGCGAAGACGCTGATACAGCAAAAGAATAAGAAAGAAAACCATGGTTAGATCGGGGGGACGAAAATGGCTGAAGAAGATTTAAAAGAGGAACAGGAACCGCAGGGCAAGAACTCGTCAGCCGGCACCATCAAGTTAATTATTGCCGGTATTGCCATTATCATTCTGGCGGCCGGGATATCCTTCGCGGTGGCACGTTTTGCTGCCGTATCTGCGCCGCAGCATGGGTCTACTTATAACGCCAATGCCAAGATAAAAACCGATAACATTGGCACCACCTTTGACGCCGGTGAATATTTGACTAATTTGGCCGGCGGGTCCAGGTATATTAAGGTGAAAATCGTTTTCTCCTTTGCCAACAAAGAACTGGAAACGGAAATCACCAACAAGTTACCTGCTATCCAGAATACCATCAACAAGGTGCTGCGGGAACAATCAGCCGATGCGTTAAATGAACCCAAGAGTATGGATAAGCTGGCTGACAGGTTGAAAAAAAGTATCAACGAACTCCTGGTTACCGGAAATATCGATGAGATATACTTTACATACTTTGTTATTCAGTAGTCAGCGGCGACAGGAGGTGAACTGAGTGAGCGAGATTCTGTCCCAGGAAGAAATTGATGCGCTGCTCGGCGCGCTGTCTGCGGGCGAAGTCGGCGGCTCTTCCGAAACACAGAGCAAAAAAGAAGACCACAAAAAAATCAGGGTATACGATTTTAAAAGGCCCAACAAATTTTCCAAAGAACAGATTCATACCCTGCAGGCTATTCACGAGAACTTTGCCCGTTTGCTGTCAACGTTCCTGTCCGCCCATTTAAGAACTGTTGTCACCATGAACGTTCATTCAGTTGAACAGATTACTTATGATGAATTCATTCGTTCACTGCCCAATCCGACGCTTTTAAACATTTTTATGATGGAACCCCTTGCGGGTAATGCTATTTTGGAGGTTAACCCCAATGTGACCTTCACCATTTTGGATCGCTTGTTTGGCGGTCCCGGTCAGGCGCCCGAAAAAATGCGCGGCCTTACCGACATTGAGCGGACCGTCATTGAGAAGGTCATTATCCGTTGTTTGCAGATATTAAAAGAGGCGTGGGAAAATATCATCGAATTTGACCCGAAACTGGAAGTCATAGAGACTAACCCATTGTTTACTCAGATAGTGTCACCCACGGAAATGGTGGTCTTAATCTCCATCCATGCCACCATCGGGGAAACCGAAGGGATTATGAACCTTTGTATTCCGTTTATTGTGTTGGAACCAATAATCAGCAAATTGACTGCGCATTTTTGGTTTGCCGGTACAGCTAAAACAGTAACCGCAGAGCACATTCAAAATACCCAGAGAAGGTTGGAGAAAGCGAAAATCACCCTATCCGCAGTTTTGGGTGAAACCACAATTAAGTTGGGTGAATTGCTCGAATTACAGCCCGGAGATGTAATCCAGCTTGATAACAGGGCTACTGACGAATTGAAAATAATGGTGGGCGAGCGTAAAAAGTTCTATGGACGCCCTGGAACGGTTGGCAGCAGGTTGGCTGTACAGATAACCAGGCTTGTAAAGGAAGGAGATGAAGATAATGAGTGACGGGGTACTCTCCCAAGAGGAAATAGATGCTTTGCTTAGGTCAGATGCTTTTCAGGAGGCGATCAATGCCAGCGAACCGGAAACACATCAAGCTGCCGCCGGACCTACCGGTGACGAACTGACCAATATGGAGAAAGACGCTGTGGGAGAAGTTGCCAATATGGTTATGGGTTCGGCAGCTACAGCGTTGTCAACACTACTCGGTAAGAAAGTAGAAATTACCACTCCGGTTGTGGAAATTACTACCCCGGCCAGGTTACGCCACGATTATCCTTTACCGTATTTGTTGGTGAATGTGGAATATGTGACCGGTATTAAGGGATCCAATGTTTTGATCATCAAAGACGGAGATGCCGGTGTAATCGTGGACTTAATGATGATGGGTGATGGGACTTCACCGCCCGCTCAATTGGAAGAAATGCATTTAAGCGCCATAGCGGAAGCCATGAACCAGATGATGGGTTCTGCTTCAACGGCTTTTTCCACTATTATCAAGGAAAGGGTGGAAATCTCGCCGCCTACCGTGGATTTGATCAATCTGGCCACCGATGAACTTAAGGGCCGTCTGGCCAATCCTGACGAACCCATAGTAAAGGTTTCCTTTAAAATGACCATTGAGGATCTGGTAAACAGCGAAATGATGCAGTTGATACCTCTGGATTTTGCCAGGGAACTGGTGGGCAGATTGATGGATGATATGAAGGCTCCCCATGCAGAAGCGGCGGCAACTGCTGCGGCCAAAACTCAGACCCCGACCAATGCGGGATATACGGAGCAGTTGGCTGCAGCTCCACAGCCAAACGCACCGTTTCAATCAATAGCACAGGATACCGGTAATGCCCAATACCAATTGGGAGGGTTTACCGGCGGGGGAAATGTTAAGCCTGCCAATTCAGTACCAGTGCAACCGGCCCAATTTGCTCCCTTAAATATGGGTTTTGAGCCAAAAACTCCGTCCACTATCGATTTAATCATGGACGTACCCCTGCAAATTACTGTAGAACTGGGTAAAGCCAAGAAAACTATAAGGGAAATCCTCAACCTGGCGCCAGGTTCTGTTGTCGAGCTGGACAAACTGGCCGGTGAACCTGTTGACCTGATGGTAAACGGCAAGCTTTTGGCTAAAGGAGAGGTCGTTGTTATAGATGAGAATTTTGGGATAAGAATTACCGATATCGTAAGTCCGATGGAAAGGGTAACCAATCTACAATAACAGTTAAGGAGGAAACCTATGGGAACGCGCATTCTCATTGTAGACGACGCAGCTTTTATGCGCATGATGATTAGAGATATTCTGAGCAAGAACGGGTACGAAATCGTGGGTGAAGCAGAAAACGGACAGGTAGCAGTGGAAAAGTATCAAGAACTGAAGCCGGATTTGGTTACTATGGACATCACTATGCCGGAAATGGATGGCATTACGGCAGTAAAGGAGATAAAAAAAATCGATCCCAATGCAAATATAATTATGTGCAGCGCCATGGGGCAACAGCCAATGGTCATTGACGCCATCCAGGCCGGAGCCAGGGACTTTATTGTGAAGCCCTTTCAACCTGACAGAGTATTGGAAGCTGTCCGAAAGGCCCTTAGCTAAATTGAATCCGGAAGGGTGTGGGCCATGTTCTTGTCCAAAGTATTGAATGCGGCTAAGACTTTGTTTTTCGGTATCCTGTTTTGTTTGCTGAACGGCAATATAGTTTGGGCAGCATCGGAGAAGCTTAATTTAGACACCGAAATTGACCCCGTTCCTACTCCCATGCCCAGCATGTTTTCACTGCTGGTAAAACTGATGCTTAGCCTGATTATAGTTGGTGGATTAGCTTACTTGACTATTCGTTTTCTGAAGAAAAATGCCCAAATAACGGGCAGCAGTGAAAATATTTCCGTACTTGACCAGTTTGCTTTGGGCATGAACAAGGGGTTGTTTATCGTTGACGTGGCCGATAAGGTCCTGGTCCTGGGAGTAACCGATCACAACATTAATTTTTTATATGAAATTAAGGACAGCAAAATAATCGAGGAACTCAGGACCAGGGCAGCGGAACGTGAAAGCCAACCTATTATACCACCCAGGTTTTGGGAAGTTATATTATCCAAAACCGGGGTCGGTAATTTACCTGCGGCGAATTTCAGCAGTCACATCCAGGAACAGATCAAGAAACTACAAAACCTGGCAGACAGTACAAAAAACAAACCTACCGGAAAGGATGACCAGAATGGATAGTGTGGGCGCTAGAAAAATATTAATCTTTTCAGCGCTGACAATAGCAGTTTTGGGGTTATCGTTTTTTAGCGCTCCGGTTGTAAAAGTATTTGCTGCTCCGGCGGTGCCGGTGCCCAATGTGGACATAAATATAAATTCTTCTTCCAATCCGCAGGAAGTAAGTAAGAGCTTGCAGATACTTTTTCTTATCACAATCCTTTCTTTGGCTCCGGCTATATTAATCATGACTACAGCTTTTACAAGGGTCGTAGTGGTACTGTCTTTTGTCCGCAGCGCATTGTCTACTCATACTACGCCACCAAACCAGGTTATTATCGGGTTGGCCTTGTTTTTAACTTTTTTTATTATGGCGCCTACCTGGAGCCAGGTTAATAAGGAGGCGCTGCAGCCTTACCTGTCAGGAAAGCTCTCGCAGGAACAGGCTTTAAAGAAGGCTGTTACACCGGTCCGGGACTTTATGTTCAAACAGACCCGGGAAAAGGATTTGGCCCTGTTTGTGAAAATGGCCAATATTAAACGGCCTAGGACACACGATGATGTTCCGACTTATGTTTTAATCCCTGCCTTTACAATAAGCGAATTAAAAACGGCTTTTCAGATAGGTTTTATGATTTACATTCCTTTTATCGTCATAGATATGGTGATAGCCAGTTCTTTAATGTCCATGGGTATGATCATGCTGCCGCCCATGATGATTTCTTTGCCCTTCAAGTTACTGCTCTTTGTTTTGGTCGACGGATGGAACCTCATAGTAAGGTCTCTGATTATGAGTTTTCAATAGGAGGCGTAAAATTTTGACACCGGAAACTATAATTGGCATAGGAAGGGATGCCCTTATAACGCTTCTCTTAATTTCCACACCTATTTTGGCTACCAGTTTACTGATAGGTGTAATAATCAGCGTTTTTCAGGCGGCCACCCACATTCAGGAGCAAACCCTTACATTCGTACCCAAAATCCTTGGGATATTGGGAGCCATTGTACTTTTTGGGTCGTGGATGTTAAACGTACTTTTATCATACACTTCCAATATATTCATAAATTTACCATCATATATCAAGTAAATGAAAGAAGGGCTGCCATGGACAGTTTAACCAGTTTGCTGAACAGGGTTGACATATTTCTGGTGGTTATGGCCAGAGTAAGCGGTGTTTTGCTGGTAGCCCCCGTTTTTAGCTCCCGGAACCTGCCTACGCAGGTAAAAGCAGGCCTGATCGTACTTATAAGTATAATTGTATTTATGGCCAAACATCCCCAAATGGCAACGGTGACAACATCGATTATTCCTTTTGTCTTGCTGTTGATAAGTGAATTAGTAATTGGCTTAATTATTGGTTTCGCCAGTTATCTTATATTCAGTGTGATTTATATAGCCGGTCAGGAGATAGATATGCACATAGGTTTTGCCATGGTAAACGTGGTTGATCCGTTAAGTGGAATATCGGTTCCTCTTGTCGGAACTTTTAAATATATGATTGCTATTTTAGTTTATCTTACTACCAATAGTTATAATTATTTATTTGCTGCTTTATTTCATAGCTACGATGTAATACCTTTGCTGGGTTTTCAGCCCAACAAGGCCATTTCCACATACTTAATCGGCATGTTTGGTAATGTTCTGGCATTATCCGTTAAACTGGCCGTCCCAATAGTCGGCGCACTGCTGGTGGCTGAAGTTGCCCTTGGCATAATTGCCCGGACGGTACCTCAGATGAACGTGTTTCTGGTAGGGATTCCGGCCAAGATAGTCATCGGCATCATTCTCCTGGTATTGATTTTGCCGTTTTATATGTTCTTCCTGGATATGCTTTTTGAAACCAACTACAGTGACTTGCTGAAACTGATAAAACTTATGCATTAGGGGAAGGTTTAATATGATCCACAAACGCCAACCCAGGCATCTTTCGCTTAACCTGCAGTTGTTTGCCCAGGAAAAGACTGAAAAGGCGACAGCGAAGAAAAGACAAAAGGCCAAGCAGGAAGGCCAGGTTTTAAAAAGTATGGAATTCAACTCTGCTGTTGTCTTGTTGGCGACTTTTATTTCAATAAAACTGTTTTTCCCTTATATGCTTGAACAGCTATCCGGATTTTTCAGGGAAATATACAGGATGTGGGGCAGCCAGGACTTTGTATTAAACGTCAGGACCTCTCATCAATTATACTTTTCTACGATAAAGGTAAGCTTCATGACTGTTCTGCCAATAGCAGGCATCGCAATGGTTTCGGGTGTGGCCGCAAACTTGTTGCAATCAGGCTTTATATTTACAACCAAGCCGCTGAAGCCAAATATTAGTGCTTTAAACCCTATTAACGGAATTAAGCGCATGTTTGGCGCCAGGTCGCTGGTGGAACTTGTGAAATCCCTGGTAAAAGTGGCCATAGTAGGATACATTGCTTATGCCGGTTACAAATCTGAGTTTAACAAATTCCCCCAGCTTTTGGACATGAATATTCGGGCTTCCAGTTTGTTTATAGGCCGGTTGATTCTTAATATGGCATTTAAGATCGCTGTTTGTTTGCTGATATTCTCCGCGTTTGACTACTGGTATCAATGGTGGGAATATGAGCGCAGCCTGAAAATGACCAAACAGGAAGTCAAGGAGGAATTGAAACAGACGGAAGGGGACCCGAAGGTTAAAGCTGCTATCAGGCGAAAACAACAGCAGATGTCTCTTGCCAGAATGATGCAGGCAGTTCCCAAGGCCGATGTGGTAATTACCAACCCAACTCATTACGCTGTGGCATTGAAATATGATGCTGATACCATGTCTGCTCCGGAGGTTGTGGCCAAGGGCCAAGATTACCTGGCCCAAAGGATAAAACAGGTAGCTAAAGAACACGGTGTTATTTTGGTTGAAAATAAACCACTGGCTCAGGCTTTATATAACGCCGTTGAAATAGGCGAATCCATTCCGGCGGAACTCTATCAGGCCGTAGCCGAAGTGTTGGCCTTTGTATATAAGCTTAAAGGCAGGATTTAGGAGGAACGCATATGTCCAGCTCTTCCAATACTATCAATATTAGAGGCTTGAAACACCTGGATATTGTTTTTGCTGTAGCGGTTCTGGCAATGGTTATCATGATGATTGTTCCCATACCTACCCAGTTGCTGGATATTCTCTTGACGGTTAATATTTCCGTCGCCGTGGTTATTTTGTTGGTGGCGTTATATAACAAAGAGGCCCTTGAATTTTCGTCTTTTCCATCCCTTCTATTAATTACCACCTTATTCAGATTATCTCTTAATGTTTCTTCCACCCGGTTGATTTTGCTGCAAGGCTTTGCCGGTGAGATTATTCAGACTTTTGGCCAATTTGTCCTGGGTGGCAGTGCTGTTGTAGGTTTTGTCATCTTCATTATCCTGATAATTATTCAATTTATTGTCATTACCCGGGGAGCGGAGAGGGTGTCGGAAGTTGCTGCCCGTTTTACCCTGGATGCTATGCCGGGCAAGCAGATGGCTATAGATGCCGACCTAAACACGGGACTCATTTCTGAGGAAGAGGCCAAGGAACGCCGCCAAAAAATTCAGCGGGAAGCCGACTTTTATGGCGCCATGGACGGTGCTTCCAAATTTGTCAAAGGTGATGCCATTGCCGGTATAATTATCGTAGTCATAAACATAGTTGGTGGTTTTATCATCGGGGTTCTGCAAAAAGGTATGTCGGTAACCCAGGCTTTAAATACATATACCATTTTGACTGTAGGTGATGGCCTGGTAAGCCAGATCCCGGCCCTGCTCATATCTACAGCCACAGGTATTATTGTAACCCGGGCCGCTTCCGATACTGATCTGGGACACGAAGTGGGCTGGCAGGTTTTCCGGCAACCGAAAGTACTGGCAATTGCTACTGGCGCTTTGGTTCTACTAGCTTTTCTGGGAATGCCGGCTATTCCATTTATTGCCCTGGCCGCTGTCATGGGCGTCATTTCTTACAGTATACATAGGACTCAGCAGCAGACGGCACAACTGCAATCAGAAAAACAACAGGAAGAAGAAATTGAAAACATTAAGAAACCGGAAAATGTCCTGGGCTTGCTGCACGTAGATACCCTGGAACTGGAACTGGGTTATTCTCTTATTCCTTTGGTAGATGCCCAGCAGGGCGGTGACCTGCTGGACAGGGTCGTTATGATCCGCCGCCAGTGTGCGCTGGAACTGGGCATTGTTTTACCACCCATTCGTATGCGGGACAATATGCAGTTAAAACCCAACTGTTATTCGATAAAAATTAAAGGTGTTGAGGTGGCCGGCGGTGAATTAATAATGGATAGGTATTTGGCAATGAGTTCCGGTCTTACCGAAAACGGGATAACCGGTATAGATACCGTGGAACCGGCATTTGGTTTGCCGGCCAAGTGGATACCTGCCAACCTGCGGGAACAGGCAGAATTAGCCGGTTATACCGTTGTTGACCCGTCTTCGGTGGTAGCCACTCATCTAACTGAAGTTATTAAAAGTCACGCCCATGAAATCCTCAGCCGGCAAGATGTCCAAACACTTCTTGATAACATCAAGAGCAATTATCCGGCTGTTGTTGAAGAGCTGGTACCCCAGGTACTTTCCCTGGGAGAAGTCCAGAAAGTGTTGGCCAACCTGTTGCGGGAAAGGGTGGCTATCAGGGATTTGGTTACTATTTTGGAAACGCTGGCTGATTACGGGAAAGTAACAAAGGACCCGGAAATGCTTACGGAATACGTAAGGCAGGCGTTGTCACGCCAGATTATAAAACAGTACCTGGACGGCAATGAAAAATTACATGTCATTACTCTGGACCCGGCTGTGGAACAGTTAATTCGCGATTCTATCCAGCATACTGACCATGGGTCTTTTGTGGCGATAGACCCTGTCAAGGGACAGGCTTTGTTTGAAAAACTGTCGAATGTGATTACCCAGGTTACGGAAAAAGGATACATGCCCATTATTTTATGTGCACCGGTGGTCAGGATTTACTTTAAACGGCTCACGGAAAAACTTATGCCTAAACTGGTAGTACTGTCCTATAACGAACTTGATAACAGGATTAACGTAGAATCCGTTGGGGTGGTGAACATTTAGTGCGGGTTAAGAGATATGTTGCCGAAAATCTGCAGGATGCCATGCTGAAAGTGAAAATGGATATGGGAAAAGATGCTGTTATTTTACATACCCGGAAATTTAAAGAAGGCGGTTTTTTCGGCTTTTTTGGTAAAACCATGGTGGAAGTAACGGCCGCTGTGGAAGATAATCCAATTTCTCCGGTTTCGCAGCCCAAACCTACTGCGCAAAAGGTTGCTAACCAGGCTCAGGTTCATTCATTTGCTAACTTTAAGGAAAAAGCCGGCGGTGTCGATGATGAACGGAACGCTGATTTGCAGGCGGAGCTGCAGGAAATGAAAATGTTAATGTATGAAATGAAAAGCCAGATGGAAGCTAACTTGGATGCTAAAAGCCTGCCGGAGCCGCTGCAAAGGTTCCACCAGATACTGATAGATAATGAAGTGGAAGAGGCGCTGGCAGCGAAAATACTAAAAGGGCTTTTAAAAACTTATCCTGCCGAAGAACCGGTAGAAGGGCATAAACTTAAGAAATCTCTGGAACAGTCCATGTTAAAAATATTACGCCGCCCCAAGCCTATCACTTTTAAAAAGCAAGGATTGCATCAACAGGTTGTGGCTCTGATCGGACCCACGGGGGTAGGAAAAACTACAACTATTGCCAAGCTGGCAGCCACCTTTTCCATCGTCGATAAAAAGAAGGTTGCCCTGATAACTGCTGATACATACAGAGTTGCGGCTGTAGAGCAGTTAAAAACTTACGGAGAAATAATCGGTATTCCTGTTAACGTTGTTTATACACCCGAGGAGCTGCGGGATTCTATCGGCCAACATACGGACAAGGATTTAATTCTCATTGATACGGCCGGACGCAGTCATAAAAATGTTGCCCAAATGGCAGAACTGAAAGCATATCTGGATGCGGCTGATGCAACAGAAATTCTCCTGGTGCTGAGCGCTACAACGAAATACAAGGATATGCTGGAAATTATCAACAGCTATTCCGATATTCCACTTACTAAGCTGGTATTTACTAAGCTTGATGAAACTTCAACATACGGAGCTATTTTAAACATTATCAACAAAACCCAAAAGCATTTGTCTTATGTTACGGTAGGCCAGAACGTTCCCGATGACATTGAAATTGCAGACCCTGAAAAAATTGTAAAAATGATTGTGAAGGAGCGGTAGGTATGCGTGATCAGGCAGAAAAATTACGCATTCTTGCTCGAACCATTAAAAACCAAGTCGAGTCAGAAATCAAAGGGAACGGGAAAAAAACCAGGATTATTGCTGTTACCAGTGGGAAAGGCGGCGTTGGCAAGACTAACTTTACTATAAACTTTGCCCTGTCTCTGATGGCTTACGGTCAAAAAGTGATAGTTCTTGACGCCGATTTGGGTTTGGCCAACATAGACGTCATACTGGGTATAAGCCCCAAGTATAATCTGTACCATGTTTTAAAGGGAGAAAAAACAATCCAGGAAATTATCGTACCAGGACCGCAGGGACTCCAGATAATTGCCGGCGGTTCAGGTATCCAGGAACTGGCCAACCTGCGGCGCTGGCAGGTAGAACAGTTTATTGCCAAACTTGGTGAACTGGAGGGCTTGGCTGACATTCTGATTATAGATACGGCTGCAGGGTTATCGCGAAATGTAATGAGCTTCGTTTTGGCGGCCGATGAAGTGATTGTAATAACTACCCCTGAGCCAACTGCCATCACTGATGCCTATGGATTGGTTAAAGTGATGACCACCAAGAAAAAGAACGGCGTAATACATTTGGTGGTTAATAAAGTGGAAAATGCCAGAGAGGCCGATGTTACAGCAACTAAATTGTCAATTGTTGCTGAAAAATTCTTAAAGCTCAACATCGGGAGTCTTGGTTTTATACTGGACGACCCGTCTGTATCCAAGGCTGTCAAAAGCCAGGAACCCTTTGTTTTAAAATATCCCAAGTCGCCGGCTACTGCCTGTGTTCAAAAACTGGCTGCGCAGTTGATGGAGCAGGAATATGCTGAGCCCAGTGGGATTAAGTCCTTTTTTAACCGACTTTCCAATTTTTTTGGTTAGTGTTGTTCAAGGAAAGGAGCTTTGCAATGGGAGCCTTTGGCCCAATTAAAATCAACCAACCCATTGAAATTGAAGTTAATTTTTCTTTGGGAATAAACAAATTTAAAAGCCGTGTGGAAGGTATCACGGAAAAAAACTTGGTCGTGGCGGCGCCTATGGTTAACAGACAAATTGTTCCCCTGAAGATAGGCACCCAGGTCACCGTGTCATACCTGGATAACGCGGCATTGTATACCTTTGATACTGTTGTTTTGGCTACCGACTTAAAACCTGTACCCACACTGACACTGGACAAACCCTATAACATAAAAAGGGTGCAAAGAAGAAACTTTGTCCGGATAGATGCTAAAATACCGATGACTTTTTGTCTCCTGAAAGAGAACCTGGAAAAGAATTCCGACTTTTACTATGCTACAACCATTGATATAAGCGGCGGGGGTATTATGTTCAGCACAGAAAATCCCCTGCATTTGGGAGACCTGCTGGAAATACACATGGCTTTTCCGGATGGAGTGAATGTTCTCGCTATCGGTAAAGTGGTCAGGGTTATCAAGAATGGTCAGGGTGATCAGCAGATGTATTCAGTAGGTATTGAATTCAACATTATCGAGGAGAGCGAAAGGGATAAAATAATCCGTTATATATTTAACCAACAGCGTGAACTTCGCAGAAAAGGGCTTCTTTAGGAGTGGACATGGAAAACAGAAAGTATACAGTTTTAGTTGTGGATGATTCTTTTTTTATGACGCAATTCATTTCCGACCTACTGCATCAGGACCCTGATATTCAAGTTATCGGTACAGCATTCAACGGTGCTGAGGCGTTGGAGAAAGCAGAAAAACTGGGCCCCGATGTTATAACTATGGATGTGGAAATGCCAGTGATGAACGGTTTGGAGGCCCTGCGGGAAATTATGCGAAAAACCCCCACACCGGTTATTATGCTCAGTAATTGTACGCAAATTGGGGCCGAAGCTACTATTAAAGCGCTGGAATTGGGCGCCGTTGACTTTGTAACCAAACCTTCGGGGCAAATATCGCTGGACTTGGAAAAAGTTCAGGATGAACTGATAAAAAAAGTGAAAATAGCAGCAGATGCAAAGAAGATGCTTTATCCTGGGAACAGGGTGATTAATGAAGGTCTCCGGGCCCAAAACAAAAAAACTGAAAATGAAAAAACGGCTAGGGATGACGGTATTCTGTTTCAAGGATTTAACCCGGCAAGAATGAAGGTTGTGGCTATTGGCGCTTCCACCGGAGGCCCTAAGGCGTTGCAAACAATATTGCCGCAGTTGCCAGAGGAATTTCCGGCTGCAGTTATTGTGGCCCAGCACATGCCGTCTGGGTTCACCAGGTCGCTGGCCAGCAGGTTAAATGAGGTCTGTTCCCTGGCTGTAAAAGAGGCAGAGGACGGTGAAAGGCTCCGGCCCGGAACAGTATATATCTCGCCCGGAGGTTGGCACACGGTAATTTGGGAAGATTCAGCAGGGTGTTTTGTTAGATTGCAGGAAAATAAGCCGCCAACGGGCAACTGCCCTTCTATTGATACCATGATGGCCTCTTTGGCCAGATGCAAGGTAAGTAAAATTGGCCTACTTCTCACGGGAATGGGCAAAGACGGTGTGATCGGCTTGCAGCAGATCCAGGCAAATGGCGGGTTAACTATTGTTGAAGACAAGTCCACCTGTATAATTTTTGGAATGCCCAAGGCAGCTATTGAAAACGGGTGTGCCGATTATGTGGTCCCGGTTTCAGATGTTGCCAAGTTGCTGCTTGAACTGCTAAATTAAAGCCTATTCGGGAGGTAATACCATGGATATGTCGCAATACCTCGATATGTTTTTAGAGGAGGCGAAAGAACATCTTCAGAAGTTAAATGACAGTTTGTTAGCTCTGGAGTCAAATCCGGAGGGCAGGGGCATCTTGGACGAAATTTTTCGTTCGGCGCATACCCTTAAAGGTATGTCGGCAACAATGGGCTATACACAGGTGGCAGAACTGACCCATGAAATGGAGAACGTGTTGCATAAACTCCGTAGCGGCGATTTGCAGTTAAACAGTCATATTGTTGACTTGCTCTTTAAGTCAGTAGACATCTTGGATAATGCCGTTAATGATATAGCCAATGGAGGAGAAGGCAAACTTACTTTAGGTGAAATTATCGGCAGTTTACGCGATGTAATCAGCGGTCAAGGTTTTGCCGGACAAGATTCTGCGTCCCCGGTAAGTAACGGCCATAACATTAAAAGTGACAGTAAAGAAGAGGCCTTTAATGAATATGAAAAAAACCTCCTCCTGGAAGCCTTTGAACAAGGTTTCAAATGTTACCATATTACCGTACATATCAGCCCCAAGTGTGTGATGAAATCAGCCCGGGCATTTATGGTTTTTAAAAACCTGGAAGAAATAGGAGAAATCATAAAATGCGTGCCAACGGTACAGGACATAGAAGAAGAGAAGTTCGATACCAGCTTTAACGTTGTTGTAATCTCCAGTGAAGGACCTGAGCGGGTACAAAAAGCCCTACTGAGTATTGCCGAGGTGGAAGAACCTGAGATAGAAGAAATTACCAAAGATAGTTTAAATCATGTTACTATCCCGGCGCCGGCCGCAGTCTCAGCATTAGAAGCGCCTGCAATTCCTGCAGGGCAGGAAATTGCAACTGCACAAATGGCATCCGTACAAGTGCCGGAAACCAATCAATCATTACCTAATGTTTCCAGTCAACCAAATCTAACCCAGCCTAAACCGGGACTCGTTCAAAAAATGCGTACGAGCCAAAGTGTTCGGGTGGATATCCACCGGTTGGATAGCCTGATTAACCTGGTAGGGGAATTAGTGATTAATAAAACCAGACTGGTTCAAATCGGTCGTAACGCGCAGGTTCCCGAGTTAACAGAAACTTTGGAGCAAATGGACAGGATCAGTATAGACCTGCAGAATGTGGTTATGAAGGTTCGTATGGTCCCTATTGACCTGGTATTTAGTAGGTTTCCCCGTATGGTTCGCGATTTGGCCAGGGACCTGAATAAAGAAATTGAACTCGTTATTGAAGGTAAAGAAACTGAAATGGACAGGACTGTTATAGATGAAATTGGTGACCCATTGGTACACTTGCTACGAAATGCGGTAGACCATGGAATAGAAACCAAGGAGGAAAGAATTGCCGCCGGCAAACCGCCTGTTGGGAGAGTTATTCTTGCTGCAAGGCACGAAGGCAACCATGTAATCATCGAAGTTAAGGATGATGGCAAAGGAATAGATGTAGAAGCGGTTAAAAAGAAAATACTCGAAAAGCAACTGGCAACACCCGAGGAACTTGCTGCCATGGATGATAATGCGATTTTAATGTATATTTTCCAGCCTGGGTTTAGTACGGCTAAAAAAGTTACTGATGTTTCCGGGCGGGGTGTGGGGCTGGACGTAGTTAAGAACAAAATTGAGGCCTTAAGCGGCAACATCCAGATCGAAAGCAAAATGGGAGAGGGAACGAGATTTAAAATCCAGTTACCACTTACATTGGCCATTATTCAAGCGCTTTTGGTCCGGTTGGAAGCCGAAATTTATGCGATTCCCCTCAGCTTTATTGCGGAAACAACAAGTATTATGCCGGGTCAAATAAACAGTGTTAATGATCAGGAAGTAATGCTGCTCAGAGGAGATGTGCTGCCCTTAATAAAGCTGCATAAGGTTTTTAATGTGCCTCCTTCCGATATAGAAAAAGAAGAAGAGATTAACGTGGTCATCGTGCGAAAAGGAGAAAAAAGGGCCGGCCTTATAGTCGATGCACTGATGGGACAGCAGGAAATCGTAATTAAATCCCTGGGGAGTTTGCTAGGGGGCATCCCTATGATAGCGGGGGCAACAATACTTGGCAACGGCCAGGTTTCGTTGATTATAGATGTGGCCAGTTTGTTCTAGGAGGGACATACCTTGGAAACTGATATTCAGTTAGTGGCCTGTAATTTGGCGAACGAGGAATACGGGGTTGATATCAGATATGTCCAGGAGATTATCAGGTTACTTGATATAACTCGCGTTCCGCATGCCCCGCATTTTATTGAAGGCGTAATTAATCTGCGCGGTATGGTTATTCCAGTTTTGGACCTACGGACGCTTTTTAATAAATCACCGCGTTCGAATACAGAAGCTACTAGGATAATTATCATCAATGCCGAGGAAGTGTTGTTGGGCATAATAGTAGACTCGGTTTCGGAAGTTATTACTTTACCTAAATCGCAGATAGAACCTGCACCTACTGTCTCTAACAATCAAAACTCAACTTATTTTACAGGAGTCGGCAAATTAGGGGAACGTTTATTGATATTGCTGAACATTGAGGAGATTTTAAATGCTGTAACAAATTACAGAAACCCCTAGATAGTTAGAAAGGGTGAACTATTTCTGTGTCAGCGTTTTTAGAATTAACAGAAAGTCAACTTGATGCTCTCAGGGAAATTGGTACCATAGGAGCCGGTAACGGAGCTACCGCTTTATCGGTGATGATGGGCAAAAGAATACATATGACAGTACCGGAAATAAAAATTATACCTTTTACAGAGGTAACAGAAGCTCTAGGGGGTGCAGAACAGGTAGTCGCCGGACTGTTTACTACCACAACCGGACAGGCTCCCTGCAATATTTTATTTGTATTGCCTATAGAGTCAGCGAGGGTATTGGTAGATATTTTGATGGGGCGACCTCTGGGAACTACCGCAGAATTAGATGCTTTGGACAAGTCTGCCTTGGCAGAGGTGGCAAATGTAGTTTCGGGAGCTTATTTAAATTCATTGTCCAGCTTTACCAAATTGGACTTTATTCCTTCAGTGCCTGCTATAGCTATAGATATGGCCGGCGCCATTTTAGATACGGTCCTGGCCCAGGCTGGCACAATCGGCGACCACGCCCTGTTGCTGGAAACAGAATTTAGTGCAATAAAGGAAAAAATTACTGGCCAGTTCTTTTTGCTGCCGGAACAAGGGTCTTTGGAAAAAATATTGGAATCAATAGGGGTGACTGGGTAGATGGCAAAAATCATCAAAATAGGCATGGCTGACCTTAACGTTGCCAAATGCCCGGACATTCTTCAGACTGCAGGTTTGGGCTCCTGCGTGGGTGTATGTTTGTGGGATTCCATTACCAAAATAGGCGGTTTGGCCCATATTATGCTTCCTTATAGCACACAGGCCCGTTCTGTGGGAAACGAAGCCAAGTTTGCTGACACGGCAATTCCTCTGCTGGTAAAACAAATGGAAAATTTGGGAGCTTTGCGGCAGAGGTTGGTGGCCAAGATTGCCGGGGGCGCTCAGATGTTTTCTTTTTACAGTGGCAACGATATTATGCGTATAGGTGAAAGAAACGCTGAGGCCGTTAAAGAGACATTGGCCAAGCTGAAGATTAAACTTTTGGCGGAGGATGTAGGAGGGAACTATGGACGTACCATAGAGTTTTATACTGAAACCGGTAAACTGTATATCCGGACTATAAATGTCGGGGAAAAAATCATTTAATTTCCGGGGAGGAAATGTTCTTGAATTTTAGCCATTTAAAGTTGTTTGTACTCGTCAGTGGCATAGTATCCGTTTTTATATTTATAGTCGCATTGAGCAGTGATGTTTCCTTATGGGCTTCTTTATCCAGAGGATTATTGGGTGGGGGGATTTTTGCAGTAATCACTTTCTGCTTAACTAATATTGTCCGGATCATGGCTTTCAACAATTCAAATTACGGGGACGGAATACAGTCGAGCAGGCCTAAGCTGGATCTCAGGATCGATGACCATGGTGTCCTGGAGACAAATACAATGCGGGAAAAACCTGAAAATAACGTACAAGAGTCAGAAAATGAACTTAATTTTGAGCCGTTTCAGGCTAAACAAATTGACCCCCAGGTTAGCAGGATAGTTAATAATGACCCGAAACGCATGGCGGAATTAATTCGGAAAATGGGTCTTGAAGAGTAAACCCGCTGCAGGAGGTTAAAAAATGACAGGTTCTACCGCTAAAATCCAATACATTTCCCTGTGGGACAGGTTTAAAAAAGAACGGGATCTTGCTGCCAGGGAGCAGTTGATATTAAAATATGCACCCCTTGTAAAGTATGTTGCGGGGCGGTTAGCCATATCTTTGCCGCCTAATGTACAGCAGGATGACTTGATCAGCTATGGAATTTTTGGCCTGATAGACGCCATTGAGAAATTCGAACCAGAAAGAAATATTAAATTTGAAACCTATGCTATTTCCAGGATCAAGGGCGCCATATGGGATGGATTGAGGTCCATGGACTGGATACCTTACTCCGTTCGACAGAAGGCCAAAGAGTTGGAGGAGACCTACGCACGGCTGGAAAATGAATTGGGACGTCCGGCTACAGATGAGGAAATGTGCCAAACATTGGGCATCACCAAACAACAGTTTTACAGCCTTTTGCAGGAAACCAGTTGTACTTCCTTGCTCTCTCTGGAAGATCTGTTTGTGTTTGACCGGGATGGGTCCAATGGGGTCAAGATGATTGATACAATAGCCGACAGTAAAGTGCCTGACCCCGTGGCAGCGGTAATGTTTGAGGAACGAAAAAAGATCCTCGGAGAAGCAATAAATAAATTGCCGGAAAGAGAAAAGATGGTTATCGCTCTTTACTATTACGAAGGATTGACTTTAAAAGAAATCGGCAAGGTACTTGGGGTTACAGAATCACGCATTTCGCAATTACATACCAAAGCTATACTGAGACTGCGGGGGAGGCTTAGCCGCGTGAAGAAGAAGATTCTTTAAATAAGTGGAGGTAAACATGATGAGTAATCGAAACGACAGCAAATTCTTACTTGAATATCGTGGTGACGGAGTATACTTACTGGTTTTTCCTCCCATACGAGGAGAATCTGTGCCTTCTCCCAATGACATCATTATGGAACTTCATTCACGCAAAGTGGAGAACCCGGATTTGAATAAAGTGAGGAAGGCTTTAGAAAATCCGGGTGAAGCTGTCCTGGTAGCGCCGCCGCAACAAGAAGTATTAGTAGATGGAACTTGCCGGGTTGATGTAAGCAGGAACAAAATGGAAGCCTATCTTTTTATTACTCCGCCAAGAGGAGGAAAACAGGTTACCAGGGAAGACGTGATCAAAGCCCTCGAACAGGCAGGAGTGAAGGCAGGGATTGATGAAGAAGCCATTGAACTTGCCCTGTCTATGGAGAGAATGACTGAACCGTTAGTAGTGGCCAGGGGGAAGGCAGCAGAAGACGGCCAGCCGGCCAGAATAGATTATAAGTTTAACCCCGGCGGAATGCCCGGGAAACCCAAGGAACTAATTGATGGCCGGGTAGATTTTTACAACCTGGATTTGATACAAAATGTGGAGGCCGGGCAGGTACTGGCAGAGAAGATTCCGGCTACTCCCGGTGTGCCGGGTTTTACAGTAACGGGAGAAGAATTGCCGCCCAGGCAAGGTAAGGATGTTATTCTGGCGGCAGGAAAGAACGTAGAGCTTACAAATGATGGCTTGGTGGCTGTTTCTACCATTAACGGCCATGTAGTTCTGCAGGGAAATAAAATAACTGTTTCCAACATTCTGGAAGTAAAAGGCGACGTTGATTTCAGTACCGGTAACATCGATTTTAACGGCAGTGTAATTGTTAAAGGATCGGTAAACGACGGTTTTACGGTCAAGGCGGAAGCTGATATTGAAATCCAGGGTTCCGTATCCGGCGGTTTTGTGCATTGTGGCGGAAATTTAAAAATAAAGAGCGGCATAGTGGGTAGAAGCAAAGGGATGATTGTCTGCCGCGGAAGCGTGTATACCCAGTTTATTGAAAACGCCAGTGTCACGGCAGGACAAGATATAGTAGTCGGTGAAGCAATCATGCATTCACATGTATCAGCCGGCAAAACGGTAACGGTCGGTGGCAAGGGAGTGATAGTCGGAGGAGTTATCCGGGCCGGAGAAGAAATCCAGGCCAAGATAGTTGGTTCTAACCTGGCTACGCTTACTGAACTGGAAGCAGGTGTAAACCCCTATTTACGGTTGGAATATGCCAAGGCCAAAACAGAGCTGGTAGCCAAAGAGAATGAGTTGGAAAAGGCTACAAAAGCATTAACTCTCCTGAAACAAATGCAGCAGTCGTTAGGGGAACTACCCACTGATAAAAAGGCTATCGTGGTTAAAGTGGCCCAGACCCAGGCCCAGTTGGTCAAGGATATAGAAGCATTAAAAAATGACCTGGAAAACATGGAGTATCAGATAGCGCAATCTGAACGAGGAAGGATACTGGTCGAGGGTGTTATTCATTCCGGGGTTAGGGTAACCATAGGCATGGCCTCTCTGCATGTACATGATGATATTCACTTTGCTTGTTTGACCAAGGATGGCTCGGAAATCAAAATTTCTTCATATAGATAAAAGTTAGATAAAAGTAAGTGGTAAAAAGGTGGTGGTTGGGTATGTCGTTGCGTCCAGTGGATATGCAAGTGTTGATACCCAAGATAGACGAAGTAGCCAAAAGCCACCAGATTCAAAACCAGCATGAGGAATTTCAACAACAGCAATTTGCGGCTCAACTCCAGAAGCAGGCTGAATTACAGCAGAAACAGGTGACCAATTCCCCCAAATCAGAAGGTGGCAAGATAAAGAAAGAGAAGGAAAAGGAAAAGGAAAAGGAAAAATATCGGCAGCAGTCCGGAGATGGCAAGAAACAAAGGTATAATGCACAAGAAGAAGATTCTCCGCAGGATTTCAAAGAACCTAATAAAGGCAACCTATTAGACATAAAAGTTTAATTCCATGAGGGGAGATTTAGATTGTCGGATTTACTTTTGTTAATTGGCTTGATTTTAGTAATAGGCAGTTTTTGGTCTAGGCGCCGGTTCAATGAGCAGGAAATTAAGGACTTGCAAAAAATAAAGGCAGAAATTGTTCAGGCCAAAGAAGATGTAGGGAGTCTAATGAAAGAACTGATAGGTGTTTCCGAGCAGGTGGTAGAAACGATCAGCGAAAAGATAAAAGAAGCCCAGGTCACAGTACAAAACATGCCGGTTATTAACCCTGATCAATGTACGCGCGCCGAAGAGGAAAACAAAACCGGGAAAATTATCAGCCTGTATGAGACTCGGTCAAAAGAAAAGGAACGGGATATTAAGCTGCAGTTGGCCAAAAAAGAAGTTGTACAAAAACCGGCAGTAACAAAGGATTCCTCTTCAGAATATCCACAGGAAAAGTTGCCGCAGGCTGTTCCGGCCAAGCACCAAGCGGTGTATTCTCTGGCGGAAATGGGATATACAGTAGATCAGATAGCCAAACAAATGTCCATCGGGAAAGGAGAAGTAGCTTTGATACTGGAACTGAAAAACAAAGGGGAAGAAATAAATGGTATTTAAATGGCTGAAGACGGATACCGTTTTGGGCATAGGTATAGGTTTTATATTAAGCGCTGTTTTGGTGGGCTTTTTTCAGCCGAATCAGCAACTTTCTAATAAAAAAGTTATTGAACAGGCCAAAAAACTGGGCATGATTACCAAAGAACAGCATGAGCGGGCATTGGCGGAATATACCCGGAAAAACCCGACCAAAGAATCGGGTAATGATGCAAAACGGGCCAATAAAGATAAAAATGAGAAGGCCCAGCCAGAAACATATGCTTCCTATGACCAAGAAATAGTGAAACAACAGCCGAATATGCCACGGCCCGCCATGAAAACAGCGAGGGTCCATATCCCCGAGGGTTTCGGTTCAGACAAGATAGCAGATTTGCTGCTTAGTGCCGGTGTTATAGCTGATAAAGAAGCCTTTCGCCAAGCAGTTCAGGCTCAGAATGCTCAGCGCAAATTCCAGCGAGGGGATTTTATTTTACCGGTGAATGGCGATATCAACGAAGTAATTAATATTTTGACGAAACAACCTAACTAAATTTTTTGTTAGTTAACATAATTATTATTATAGGAAGTTATCAATATATAAAAAAATGATACAAAAATGGCTTCTCTCACGAGAAGCAAAACATTAAATTATGTTTCGTTTTGTCCGTGGTTTTTATTTTTCTCTGTTTTTTTCTTATCAACGATAGCTAGTTTTCTTTTTAAATCTTTTTCGATAATAATATCATCAATTTCAATTACTTTATAATCAATATCAGTATCAATACATTTAGCGCAGTTATCACATATTTTCCCAGGGTCAAGGTCGCACGTATTGCATTCCAAGCAATTATCACAAACTTTGTCGTCTTCCAACATACAATATTTGTTTTTTTTCCGGCCCTGGATCTTTGTCATATTAATCGCACCCACCTTTGCAGGTTTTATATATTGCACCGAACGATGCCAGGATGATACTGCAGGAATTCGCGCTTTACATTTTTTTTACTCTTATTCTATACTGGTTTAAACATTACTGCATTAAATGTGCCTTAAAAAGCAAAAAAACTATACCGACCGGTTCGCTAACGGTTTAAACGGTTGGCTTTTGCTACCAGCGCTTTTGTCTTTTGGATAATTTCGTCAGGTTCTACTTCTTCCCTGGCAATACCTTCTTCAAGGGCAGCTTTGGCTACGGCTCCGGCTACAGCAGGCGCTACCCGTAAGTCGAAAGGTTCCGGGATTATGTAATCGGGCCTTAAATCGGCTTCATCTATTAACTCGGCTATAGCAAATGCGGCAGCCAGTTTCATTTTGTTACTGATTTCTTTTGCCCTGACGTCCAGGGCTCCGCGGAAAATGCCGGGAAAAGCAAGCACGTTGTTAATTTGGTTCGGAAAGTCGGATCTACCTGTAGCCACTATATACGCGCCGGCTTCCCTTGCTTCATCAGGAAGTATTTCGGGTACCGGATTAGCCATAGCAAAGACAATAGGTTTGTCATTCATGGCACATACCATTTCCTTTTTCAATACGCCGGCAGCAGATACGCCAATAAACACATCTGCTCCGCGCAAAGCATCGGCTAAAGTACCCTTAAGACCTTGCAAATTAGTAACTTGAGCCATTTCCCTCTGGGCAGTATTGAGCCAATCGGCATCTTTATGAATTACACCTTTAATATCGCACATTATTACGTTTCTCAAACCTGCATCCATCAATAATTTAGTAATGGCAATACCTGCGGAACCGCTACCGTTTACAACAAGTTTTATTTCATCCAAAGGTTTTTTAATGAGTTTCAGGGCATTAATCAAGCCCGCCAGAACAACAATAGCGGTTCCATGCTGGTCGTCATGAAAGACGGGAATATCCAACTCCTCTTTCAACCTTTTCTCAATTTCAAAGCACCTGGGAGCAGAAATGTCTTCCAGGTTAATACCGCCAAAGGTTGGAGCAAGACATTTTACAACTCTAATAATTTCTTCCGGGTCTTTGCTATCAACACAAATAGGGAATGCATCTACTCCGGCAAAACTTTTGAACAACACTGCCTTGCCCTCCATAACTGGCAAAGCCGCTTGAGGCCCGATATCGCCTAAACCAAGTACAGCCGTTCCGTCAGTTACAACGGCTACCAGATTTCCCTTGGCAGTATATGTATAGACATTATCGGGATTTTGGGCAATTTCCTTGCAAGGTTCGGCTACACCTGGTGTGTAAGCCAAACTAAGCATTCTGGCATTATCCACAGCAACCTTAGATATAACCTCCACTTTACCGGCATGGTTTTTATGCAAGGCTAAAGCTTCTTCTCTTATTGATGACAATTTGAACTGCACCTCCACTTAAATATCTGCATTCAGTATCCTGTGATATTTTTTTATACCTTCTATATACAAGTCGCCTCCATAGCAATCGTTGACAACAATTACCGGAAAGTCTTCCACTTCAAATTCATAGATAGCTTCCGGTCCTAGCTCGGGATATAATAAAACCCGCGCATTTTTTATTTGCTGGGCAGCCAGGGCTGCTGCTCCACCGATAGACGCAAAGTAAACGGCCTTGTACTTTCTGATGGCATCTTTAACTTCTTTGCTTCGGCTGCCTTTACCAATCATTCCCTTAAGGCCCTTCTCCAGCAGTATAGGTGTATACGGGTCCATACGCCCGCTGGTAGTGGGCCCGGCAGACCCAATAACCTCGCCCGGTCTGGCCGGTGTGGGTCCAACGTAATAAATTATCTGAGACGCCAGGTTAATGGGCAGCTCAGAGCCGGATTGGATGGTTTCAATAAGTCGTTTATGGGCTGCGTCACGACCGGTAATAATTGTACCGGATATGTATACCCTGTCGCCGGCTCTAAGTTTTTCCACTTTTTCCGTAGTCAAAGGAGTTGATAAATAGATAGTTCCCATTTTCACTTACCCTCACATATATAAAGTTAAATTTCCGCTGACATATGGCGGCTGACATGGCAGTTGATATTAACCGCTACGGGCAGACTGGCTATATGGCAAGGAAACACTTCTATATTAACGCCCAGCGCAGTGACACTACCACCAAAACCTTGTGGCCCTATGCCGAGTTTGTTAATTTTCTCTAACAGCCTTTCTTCCATTGCAGCAATATGCTGATGGGGACTTCTTGACCCCAGCGGCCTGAGCAGCGCTTCCTTTGCCAGCAAGGCGGCCTTTTCCATAGTTCCGCCTATACCAACGCCTATAACTATTGGCGGACAAGGATTGGGACCTGCTTCTTCAACCGTTTTTAAAATGAAGTCCTCGACTCCTTCCATGCCATCGGCAGGTTTCAGCATTTTTACTGCACTCATATTTTCGCTTCCGCCACCTTTTGGCGCAACAGTTATTTTCAACTTATCTCCAGGTACCAATTTTATATGAATAACGGCAGGAGTGTTAGAGCCCGTGTTTGCACGTAAAAAAGGGTCTGCTACTATGGATTTTCTAAGATAGCCTTCCTTATAACCTTTAGCCACGCCGTCATTTAGGGCCTGGTAAAGGTCTCCATTGATGTGCACATCTTGTCCCAATTCTACAAAAACCACTGCCATGCCCGTATCCTGACAAATAGGGACTTTTTGGGCCCGGGCGATTTCCTGATTTTGAATAAGTTGGGCCAGAATATCCCGGCCTATTTCGGAAATCTCTTTTTCTTTAAAAGTTTGAATGGCCTGCAGTACATCCTCGGGCAGGTAATAGTTAGCCTCAATACAAAGCTTGGCAACTACATTGGTTATCGTATCAGTCTCTATGTACCTTATCGCAAACACCCCCTGCAAACATTAAGAAAAAAAGGGGGTCGAAAACCCCTTTAACTTATCTGGTACTTTTTAAGTTTATTATACAACGTTGCCAGTGAGATATTCAAGGCTTTTGCAGCTTTTTTCTTTCCTTCTACAG
Organism: Thermincola sp. GK-1; assembly: GCF_059412445.1. Lineage (NCBI taxonomy): Bacteria > Bacillati > Bacillota > Clostridia > Eubacteriales > Thermincolaceae > Thermincola > Thermincola sp. GK-1. The sequence goes on along the minus strand of NZ_JBSQAT010000011.1, from coordinate 37,588 downwards.
AGTAACCAAATTTGGTTAAGGCCTGCCGCAGAAGCAACTGCTCCATTTTATCAATGGGCATTACATCAGAAACATTTAGTTCTGCCAAACCATTAAGCTGGCTGAACTTATCATAAAGACTTTCGATTATCGAAGTAGATTTTTGCAGTTCTTCCATCAATTTAATCACGTTAGTCAGGGGCCTGAAAACAGCAACTGCACCGTGTAGCTCATCCCTGACCATTATTGGTGAAGCGTGAAACATAAGTTCTTTTCCGTAGTTTATTATATACTCTTTTTCCGCATGCACAGGTTGTTGAGTTTTTAAAGCTATGGCCAACGGACTTTCTGGGCAAACTTCGAAAATGTTGGCGCCAATTCTCTTTTCCCTTGGAATCCCCGTTATTTTTTCAAAAGTTGGATTAACATATGTAATAATGCCGTCATTATTAGCAATTTCTACAGCATCCTGAATAGAATTGAGCACTGACAGTAATTCTGCTTCGGCTTTTTCTTTTTTATTGCCCAGTGTCATAAGAAGATCCAAGCCATTAGCTTCAATCATCTGGGTATCTTCGCTTTTTAATTCGTAAATTTCCCGCCTAATAACAGGGTCTTTTGTAGTTTCCACGATGACATCAATATTGGGAAGTGTAACAACATCCTTTAAGTTTTGCGATACTATAACACCGACCTTTTGTACCTCGTCTAAACCAAGGCCCTGTTTTGTCACGTCAGCAATTCCTACTATTTCCACGTTAGGCTTCATTCGAAAACAATGGTACAGAGAACTGCCTTCTCTTCCTGCGCCAATGATTACAATACGAATCTTCCTCAAATTTACCTCAGCCCCTCGGATATTTTATGGTGTATTTATTTTAATATTGTCTTAATATTGTATATTATTTGACAAATGGCGGAAATATCCTTCGAGGTTAAGGTAAAAAATGCTATAAATTTAAAGGGATTTTTAATTTTTCCCCGGGATAAATATCAGAAGTAGTTTTATGATTTAATTTGCGGATTTCATAAATGACTTTTTCAATATTTACATTACTGCCATAGGCTGATTTTACCAAATCCCACAAAGTATCACCGGACTTAATGGTAACTTCTTTATACTCCGGTAGCAAATTGGCGGCTATAACAGTATTGGTTATAATTAATACCATCAAAACGCTGAGTATTAAGGTCAGAATTCTATGCAGAAATACTTTTTTATTGATTTTCCATCTTTTTACCTTTTTTACCATCATTCTTACCCCTTTCCTCGAACAAGTGTTTGTTCTGAGAAAAAGTTTACCACGAACTGGTGTTCTGTGTCAATGCATTTTCAGAAAAAATTGGCGATATTACCGAACTAATGTTTGCATTTCTGGATAATTATGCTATAATAAACTAGGAGGTGAATATATGTACCCTGATCTTAATGCAAGGCAAATTGCAATTTTGGAGTTTATAAAACGTGAAATCAGAAAAAAGGGTTATCCCCCTTCGGTACGAGAAATTGGTAAGGCTGTAGGGTTAAGTTCCAGTTCTACGGTACATGGACATTTAGCTCAGCTCGAGGAAAAAGGATATATTCGCCGTGACCCGACTAAGCCCAGGACTATAGAAATACTTGATCCTGATTCGCCGGTCATCAAAAAGGAAATGGTCAATGTGCCCATTGTCGGAAAAGTTACGGCCGGGGAGCCGATTTTAGCCGTTGAAAATATTGAAGATACCTTTCCGCTGCCTCTGGATTTTGTAAAGAATGACAATGTATTTATGCTGTCAGTACGGGGCGACAGTATGGTTGAAGCAGGTATTTTGGACGGGGATTACATTCTGGTAAGGCAGCAGTCAAACGCCAAAAACGGCGATATAGTCGTAGCTCTTTTAGGTGATGAAGCCACGGTAAAAACTTTTTATAAAGAAAAAGACTATATCAGGTTGCAGCCTGAGAACCCTCGCCTTGAACCCATTATTACTAATGAAGCACAAATAATCGGCAAAGTTATTGGTGTTTTCAGGCGCATTCACTGATAGCCAATTTTGTCTGGGAATGGGACTATTCCGGTCTTATTCCCTTTTCCTTTATTAATGCGATTTGACAATAATTAAGTCTACGCCTTAACCTAAAAACAAAGCTGTTTGGACATAAAAAAAGACTGCCGACACTACTTTATCGACAGTCTAATGCCGTAGTTGGTTAACTAAGAACTTTAGTTATATAAAGAACTGCCATAGCTATGGCAAATGAGAACTTGACGGCAGAGCCGACGGCCATACCAAGTAAGGTGCCAATACCAACTTTGGATGCCTCAGCAATGTTCTTGCCGGCTATTATCTCTCCGATAACTGCTCCTACCAAGGGACCCAGTATAATACCGGGCACGTTAAAAAGCATAAAACCAATAACCCCGCCAATGAGAGAACCCCATATACCTGATTTGGTAGCGCCGTACTTTTTGGCACCCAGACTTCCGGATACATAATCTATTACCATAACCAGCGCCATTAATAGGAACAAGGCAACCAGCGTCAGAGGGGTAATTTTGTTAAACTCTTCGTACCAACCGTATAAAATGGCAGTAACAAATATTAAGGGTGCGCCGGGTAAAACCGGAAGGATGGTTCCCAGGGCGCCGATAATAACTATGATAACGGAAATCCAAAGTATTACCTGTTCCAAACGATAACCCCCAACAAAACTTCAGCAAACAACTTTTGTCAAATCACGCGGAATTTACCGGGATCTTCGGTCTTTAACATAGATGCTGCCCGGTTTGGATTTGGCATATTTTTTCATTTCAGCCGCAATTTCCGCCACACGCCAGTGGTTCTCAATCTGCCTGTTTTCATTGCTCACAACAGCAATTGAGATAGACATGAAGGGATAAGTAACGTCCTGATTGGTACGATCCTTTGTTATTATATGTCCCCTTCTCCGGTCTTCCGAAGAATAAAAAAGTTGGATGGTTGAATCAAATTGCTCAATAATGTTTGTACAAATATCATCTACCTTATCAGGCGTAGTAATACAGATAAAGTCATCACCACCGATGTGACCGATAAAGTCGTCGGGGTTGCCAAATTCCTTTACGTTTTTATCCAAAATGTGGGCAACAAATTTTATGACTTCGTCACCTTTCAAAAATCCGTAAACATCATTATAAGCCTTGAAATTATCCAGGTCTAGATATAAAACGGCAAATTTCCGGTTGCTTACCTCAACCCTTTGTTTAATTTCTTCTTCTATTACAATATTTCCGGGAAGCCCGGTAAGTGGGTTAAAAGCTTTTTCCTGTTTTGCGCGGCGCAGGTGGGTCTTAACCCGAGCCACCAGCTCCAGGGGGTCAAAAGGTTTTGTTATATAATCATCGGCCCCTGCTTCAAGTCCGGCCACCTTGTCTTCAGTCATTGCCTTGGATGTAATCATGATAATGGGAACGTGGCTCGTTCTTGTATCATTTCTCAGGAGCCTGCATATTTCAAAGCCGTTCATTTTGGGCAGTACCACATCTAGCAAGATAAGGTCAGGAGTCATCTGGTAAATCAATTCCATGGCAGAACTAAAATCTTCTGCGCCATAAACAATAAAACCTACTTTTTCCAAACAGTCTTTAATAATACGCACCATGAATTTATCGTCATCTATAACGAGAATTCTTTGTTGTGCCGTCTCTTGCACTGCCCACCCCCCTTTAACAGTGGCTAAATTGTCCTTAACATATAGGTTATTCGACCAAATTCTTCTAATTCCTGCACCTTAATAATATATTTACTTTAAGAAGTTATTTTCCTGGCTGCCTTAATGGCTGCAATCTTCACGTAATCTTTTGACAGGCCGCCCTGTAAATATATTGCATAAGGTTCCCTGATTGGCCCGTCTGCACTTAATTCAATAGTAGCTCCCTGTACAAAAGTGCCGCCGGCCATTATTACCTGACAGTCATATCCGGGCATATCCCATGGTTGGGGTAATACGTGACTGTCAATCGGAGATGCCTGCTGCAAAGCTTCGCAAAAAGATACCATTGTTTCTGCGGAGCCAAGCCGAATGCTTTGGATTAAATCAGAGCGGTAATCATTCCATTTGGGCAGTACGTCATAACCTAGTTCCTCAAACAATGCAGCCGTAAACACAGCGCCCTTCAGGGCTTCACAGACAACATGCGGAGCAAGGAAAACTCCTTGCAAAAACCAGCGATTCCAGTCGGATGTTGCGCCGACGGCAGCACCAATGCCGGGAGCAGTCAATCGTTCGGCGGCGTTTTTGATCAAACTTTCTCGTCCGGCCAGATAACCGCCCGTGGGAGCAAGACCGCCGCCCAAATTTTTAATCAAAGAACCCGCCACAAGGTCAGCTCCAACTTCCGTGGGTTCCTGAACCTCTACCAGTTCACCGTAACAGTTATCCACAAAGATGACTATTGAGGGATTAATTTCTTTCACAAATTTACAGGCAGAGCCAATGTCTTGGATTCTCAGCGCGTTTCGCCATGCGTACCCCCGGGACCGCTGGATAAAAACTATTTTAGTTTTAGGGCTTATGGCCTTTTTAACAGCATCCAGGTCAATCTGTCCGTCTTCTGTCAAATCAACCTGGCGATAGGTTACTCCCCAGTTCTTCAGGCTGTTAGGCGACTCCCCTCTTATACCGATAACTTCCTGTAGCGTATCATAAGGAGCGCCGGTGACAGATAACAATTCATCTCCCGGCCGCAGGTTCCCAAAAAGCCCTACAGCTATGGCATGAGTTCCCGTAGTAATCTGCCCTCTGACTAAAGCCGCTTCGGTACGGAAAATAATACTGAAAATCTTTTCGATTACCGTACGCCCGGCGTCAGAATAACCGTAACCGGTGCTTCCTTTTAAGTGGTAATCTGTAACCTGGCTTTCATTAAAAGCTTGCAGTACCTTTTCATGGTTTTTAAAAGCAGTTTTATCCAATAAATTATAAACAGGTTGGATTTTTTCTTCAGTTTTTAAGACTATTTTCTCAAGGTTCACACTCAGATCACTCCTCGATTTTCAAACTTTTTTTCAAACTGGACAGATGCAGTTCATCCGCTTCAATATCCAGGTAAATGGCATCATTCCTATAATCTTCGTGCAGGACCCTGGCGAAACGGTAAACCGTGCCTAATTTGTTGGCTTCACCTTATCGTATAGATCCCTCCTAATTCTATCCTCTAGTTAAGTATGTGTCAACTTTCGTTCTCCGGCAATTCGGTGCCCTCATATATGGCACCAGCCATCCTCTGGGCCCTGGCGGCGGAGTTCCAAGGGAGCAAATAAAATACCTTCGTTTAATCTTCTTAAGGCTTATGAATAAAGGGAAGATATGGGAATAACCTTAACATCCTGCCAATTACAAGACATTCCTTAGCCAATTTTCCCGTGCCCCCTTGATATCTTCCGGAAGTATAGTCATTAGTTCCTCACGGGTAACTTTAGTTTTGGAAACCAGGCGGACTGCCTGCAACCTAATGGCTTTTTCGATAATATTGCGGACCATTCTGGCATTTCCTTCGTGGTGATGCAAAGCAGTTTTACATGCTAGAACATTTTTCAGAGTTTCCCTTGCCTGTGGAGATAACCGGTATTGACGTTGGTTGAGCATTAATTCGCCTATCTGCAGCAGCTCTTCCATGCTGTAGTCGGGAAAATCAATATGTATGGGAAACCGTGACCTTAAACCGGGATTGGTCCCGATAAACTGTTCCATTTCTTCCCGATAACCTGCCAAGATAAGCAGTAGGTTATCTTTATGGTCTTCCATGGCTTTGACTATTACGTCAATAGCCTCCTTGCCGAAATCCTTTTCCCCGCCGCGGGCAAGAGAATAGGCTTCATCTATAAATAATACGCCACCCATGGCTTTTTTTATCTGATCTCTAGTCTTTTGCGCTGTATGTCCAATGTATTCGCCAACCAAGTCTGCCCGTTCTATTTCAAGTAGGTGGCCTTTGGACAAAACCCCTATTTCTTTGAAGAGGCGGCCAAAGACCCTGGCTACGGTGGTTTTTCCTGTACCGGGGTTTCCTTTAAAAATCATGTGCAGCGCCTGAGGCTCTGTCAACAGCCTTTCTTCCTCCCTGAGTTTTTGTATTTTGACAAAAGCCCGGATTTCGTTAACGATTTTTTTTACAGGCGCCAGACCTACCATCTGGTTCAATTCATCCAGAATTTCCTGTTCTCTGTCTATTTGTACCGATTCTTCTTTGGCATAATCCTTAAATTTTTTCCGGTTTTTTTCATTAAAGTAATTTATGGCTTTACTTGGCGGAAGATGGCCCTTTTCGACCAAATTCAACAATTTCTCAGGAGTAATTAAACCTTTATGGCGATCGCGAATAATTTTGATTTCCATGGTTTGTCAACTCCTTATTAGAAATAATTTCTACCTAATATGTTTATGAGGAAAAATGTAATTCATGTATAATTCATTAAAAAGATGTGGATTTATTGGTAAAATATGCAGGATTTCTGCGATATATGTAGAAATAAATTAGCATTAACATAAGAAACAAGAACAACCCATTGTTCTAAAAGCATTCGAGTCAGTCTTTTTGGTGAACTAATAAACAGTAGGGTTTTTAATACAACAGAATTCACTCCTTGAACATCTTGAGGGCAGGTTATAGTTGTTGCAGACATTATTTTGTTTTTTAATAGTGTGTGATTTATGGGGATCATTTTTAGCGGGTAAGCAGGTCTTAAGCCGCATCAACCAAAACCAATAAATTTTATGATTAATCACCACCCGACCGAAAGGAGGTATTCTTGAGTTTTCCTTCAAGAGCAATTATAACAAAGCCCAAAATCAAGATTTAAAAGGAGGTATTTTTGTTGACTAAAACAGATTTAGTTGCCCAAGTGGCAGAAAAGGTTAGCAACTTAAAGAAAAAAGACTGTGAAAAGGCTGTAAATGCTGTATTCCAAAGCATTCAGGAAGCATTGGCTCGCGGTGAGAAAGCTCAGTTCATTGGTTTTGGTACTTTTGAAGTCAAGCAGAGAAAAGCCCGGAAAGGCCGCAACCCGCAAACTGGAAAAGAAATCAAGATTCCGGCTTCCAAGGTTCCTGTGTTCAAAGCTGGTAAGGCTTTAAAGGATTCTGTTGCTAAAAAGAAATAATGTTGTTTAATATTTCACAAAGTGATTAGATATATAAAAAACCAGCTCAGTAAAAGAGCTGGTTTTTTGTATGCGCCAGGCCACACGGATTATGTCCAAACTAAAGACATAGCGGTAAGGTTCTCTTGACCAATTACTAGTTAAATGGTAAAATTATTACAGACGGACAATTCAGGGTGAATTAAACATAGGAAGTAGGTGCGGTTCGAGCAACAGCACGCTTGGGTGGGTTGTTGTAAGTGCCTAAAGAAACGGAAGGGTTTCCACCGAAACCTAGCGTTGAAAAACCCGGTCGAGGGAGCTGGGGCTTTCTCTTAGTTCTACGAGGGCTGGAGATAGGTCATTGCATAGTGGTCTAGGGTGAGTTACGCGAGTTAACGAAGCCAGGGCACTCTAACTCTCTCTTCTGCTGAAAACACATCAGAAGAGAGTTAGAGTGCCCTGGTTTTTCTTATCCGGCAACCATACTATAACCATGGTAAAGATCCAAGTGAGTCTTTTACCCAGGGATTAAAAAATTCAAAAAAAGGAGAGTGATGTATATTGCAGAAGCAATGTAATGGTTTAAACTGGAAGAAGGATAATGAAAAAAAATGGAATGATTGGACGTGGCAATTGCGAAATAGAATTACATCCGTTGAAGAATTGAAAAAAATTCTGAAACTTACCCCAAAAGAGGAAGATGGAATACGAAATTGCCTCACTCACCTTAGAATGGCCATTACCCCTTATTACGCCTCACTTATGGACCCAAACGATTCTAACTGTCCTATCAGAAAACAGGCGGTACCAACCTCCGATGAATTGGTTTCCGTATGCAGCGATATGGATGACCCATTGCATGAAGAAATCGATTCACCTGTTCCCGGGATTACTCATAGGTATCCGGACAGAGTATTAATGCTGGTCACAGACCAATGTGCCATGTACTGCCGCCACTGTACCCGGCGACGGATGGCAGGAACCAATGACAGGCAGTTGCCAATGAAGCAAATTGAAAGGGCTCTGAAGTACATTAAAAGCTCACCTTCTATTAGAGATGTTTTGATTTCCGGAGGAGATAGTTTTCTGCTCCCTGACGAAAAAATTGAATACCTGCTGAAAAATTTAAGAGCTATTAAACATGTAGAAATAATTCGCTTTGGCACCCGAACTCCTGTCGTTTTACCACAAAGAATTACGCCTCAGCTCTGCAATATCTTGAAAAAATACCACCCTATATGGGTAAATACCCACTTCAACCACCCGAAGGAGATTACTCCAGAATCTATTCACGCCTGTAATATGTTGGCCGATGCCGGGATACCTCTGGGAAACCAAACAGTATTGTTAAAAGGAATAAATGACTGCCCCGGGATCATGAGAAGATTATTTCAAAAACTATTGACTATCAGGGTGCGACCCTATTATTTATATCAATGTGACCTGGCCAGGGGAATAGAGCATTTCCGAACACCTGTCAGCAGAGGTATTGAGATTATTGAAATGCTCCGTGGACATACTTCCGGCCTGGCAGTACCTACCTTTGTGGTCGATGCCCCGGGGGGTGGTGGAAAAATCCCCGTAAACCCTCAGTACCTGATCTCTCATTCTGTAGATAAAACCATTTTACGAAATTATGAAGGAGTAATATGTTGTTACTCAGAGCCGGAGGATAAAACCAGCCAGTGTAAAAACTGCGAAACCTGTGGCATACCTAAAAAAGCCTTCGGCCTCGCAAAATTATTTAACGGGGAAATAAGTCTGGTTCCCAAGGGCAACAACCGGGAAAAAAGAAGGGGTACTTATGATGATGCAATATAAATTCACAGGGCACAAAGATTGTCGGGAAGCCGTCACCCCCACTACCGGCTTGAACATAAACTTTGACAAATTCAACCGACGCCTGATTGTAAAAGATCAGGGCACGGGCACCACCGCTCAGGTAATTGATTATATAGAAAAGATAGCCAGGAAAACTGCCTGGATGAACAAGATAATCGTTTTTTGCAGGGAATTCCGTTGGAAAGAATTTGTGTCTGCAGGGTACATGGTAGAAGGCTTTATGAACTACTATTATAAGGGAAGACCGGCTGTCCTGGTATCTAAGTTTTTAGATCCGGAAAGGTTTCTGTCCAAGGATTTTCTTCAGGAGGATGGGGTTTTGGAGAAAATCTTTGGGAAATCTGTTAATTTATCTGGCCGCGGTTTGCCTGCCGGTTTTCAGATAAGGGCAGCCAGCCCTCGTGCTGCCTATGAACTGGCTGAGTTTTTTCAAAAAGTGTTTGACCTGTATCCCACTCCTATCAAAGACCCGAACTATTTAAAATACTGTATGAATAATAATTATGTTTTTCACGTAATTTTACATAAAAAGCAAATAGTTAGCGCTGCTTCTGCAGAAATGGACCTGGATAATAAAGCGGCCGAAATTACCGATTGTGCAACACTGGATAATTACAGGGGGCAGGGGCTGATGTTCCAATTAGTTCAGGCCCTTGAAAAAGACATGGAAAATCGGCCTATAACAACTGTTTTCAGTCTGGCTCGGGCCAAATCTGCAGGTATCAACAGCGTGTTCCATAAAAGCGGGTATAAATATAGGGGCCGGTTGGTAAACAATTGTAGGATATGCACAGGCTTTGAAGACATGAACATATGGGAAAAACATCTGATTAAATAGATAAGAGCCCTCAAAAAAAGAGGGCTCTTAATTTTGTCCATCATGTTAATCGTATCTGTCCCGGATGACATTGGGACAATATACTATGTCAATTTTATCTCTGAATATAAGCTACTGCTGTTTGGGTTCGGCTACAGTTGCATTGGCAGTTGCGCTGGTATAGGACGAGCTTATTGGTTTCAGAGGAGATATGGTTGAAACTGCATGTTTATACACCATTTGCTGTTTTCCGTCTAATTCCAGGATAACAGTGAAATTGTCAAATCCTTTAACCATTCCCTTTAGCTGAAAACCATTGACTAAATATATGGTTACAGGAATATTCTCCTTTCTAACCTGATTTAAAAATGCATCTTGCAGATTAATTTGCGGCTTAGTCATCTTTGTCCCTCCATTTTTAGTTTTTTACAATATTCTACGTCTTAATAAATTGTCCTTCAAATTGCATGGCAATTTCTCTCGCAATTTCTGATTTGAAGGTATATGCTTCGACATCAAACCATTTAATCCTTGCATCCCTGCGAAACCAGGTCAGTTGTCTTTTTGCAAACCGTCGGGTGTTGCGTTTTAAAAGTTGCACAGCATCTTCTAAAGTATATTCACCCCGCAGATAGCCTATGATTTCCTTATAACCAATGCCCTGCATGGAAACCATGCCTTCATGATAACCTTTTTTCAGGAGACATCGAACTTCTTCTATCAGCCCCTTTTCAATCATTTTATCCACTCTTTCCTCAATACGACGGTAAAGATTATGTCTTTGCATCGTCAGCCCATAATAGCCCAACCGATATTTCGGAGGCAGACTCTCATCCTCTAATCTGTGAAACGAAGAAATTTGCCGGCCGGAACTTAAATAAACTTCCAAAGCCCTGATAATTCTGCGCATATCGTTGGGATGAATTTTTTCGGCGGCCTTTGGGTCAACCTGCTGAAGTTTTCGATGCAGACTTGCACTGCCATACATTTCAGCTTCTTCTTTCAGCTTTTCCCGCAGACTTGGATCAACGGCCACAGGTGTGAAATCATAACGATCAATTACAGATCTTATGTATAAACCTGTACCGCCCACCAAAATAGGTACCTTTCCTTTATCATAAATCTGTTTAATGTAGTTTTCCACCATTTTTTGAAAAAGCGCCACACTGAATTCTTCATCAGGGTCAAGTATATCTATCATGTAATGTGGAATCCCCTGCATTTCCTCTTTTGTTGGCTTGGCAGTACCTATATCCATACCGCGGTAAACCTGCATAGAATCCCCTGAAATAACTTCTCCATTAATCAGCTTGGCCAGTTCAATACCTACCTCGGTTTTTCCAACGGCGGTAGGACCTACTATAACTATCAGGAAAGGTGGTTTCACAACGCAGCTTTCTCTCCTTTCCCTGTAATTATAAACCCAAAAGCAATCGGGCTGTGTTTTCCGCCCACTATGTTTTTAAAGCCTAAGCGAGCAAATTCACCACTGGAACTACCTTCTTTCATAACCACCCTTTTGGTAGCCACACGGACTGCTTCATTCACTGCTTCCATGGACAACGGATCTCCGTTTACCCATCTGCGCAGCGGTTTCATTGAACTGGATTTCTGCATGGGTTTCCTGAACATAGGGTCAAAATATACTATATCAAAGCTATTATCCGGCAGGGTTTTCAAGTAGTTCAGATAATCAGCATTGATTACTTCTATTCTGCGCATGGCTTCATTGATCCTCTCGTTTTTGTCCCGGTAGTGCTGCAAACCATGCCGGACAATCAGTGCAATGACGGGTACCGATTCGAGGCCTACCACCCTACCCGAAGCTCCCACGGCGAAGCTTGCTACTATAGCATCGGAACCCAGGCCCAGAGTGCAGTCCAAGACTGAGTCTCCTGGACAAGCATCCATAGCGGTAAGCATGGGGTCATTTTGCCCTTTTTGCAGCGCTTTGATACGCACCTTACTCATACTGGGGTGAAAAAACAATTCAAAACCCTTATAAATTAAAGATAGTTCCAAGTTCTTACTGACCACCAGAAAACCGGCCTCTTCCCCCTCCGGACACAGCGCATTCAAGGGGCGCTTATTCCTTGGAATAAAAGGGACCTTTAAAACTTTGCTGCAGGATTCGGCCATAGCCACAGACTCAGGATTGATCTTATGGGTATTGGTAACATATAGATTTGGTGACATGTTATAATACCCTCTTAAACATTTTCTCTAATTCATAGCCCGAGATATGTATTACCGTCGGCCTGCCGTGCGGGCAGGTATATGGCAATTCCGTGTTGCTCAAATCAGCAAGCAACTTTTCCATCTGTCCCTGTAATAGCCTGTCTCCCGCTTTGATAGCGGCTTTACAGGACATCATGATAATAAGGTCTTCCCGCAGCTCTTTATTTGTTAGTTTGTGCTGATTATTGAAAAAATAATCCAATAAATCCAAAAAAATCTTTTTTTCCTCTCCCGGCGGGAATCCTCCTGGGACTCCCCGTAACAAGAAACTGTCCCCTCCAAAATGTTCTATAACAAATCCTATGGCCTGGAACTCCAGAATATTGGTAATCAATACCTGAGCTTCCAGGTGGGTCAATTCAATATGCTGGGGAATGGCTAAAAGCTGAGAATAGTTAGTTGTTGGCACCTGCATATTTTTTTCATATAAAATTCGCTCGTGAGCCGCATGTTGGTCAATCAGGTATAGCCCTGCTTCCCTACCCTGGGCTACGATATAAGTGCAGTCAATCTGGCCTATGGGGCGCAAACCCGCTATGACTTTGTCTTTTGGGAAATAGTTATAGGGTGTATCCAGGGAAATCCGCCCCTGTAGCATATTCAGTGGTATGTCTTGCGGTTCCTTCTGTGGTTCCTTCTGTGGTTCGTCCGCAAGGCTTCTGTCCGGCAATTCAGCCAAAACCGGAGTACCTTCTTTAACCAGAGAACATTCGGCCTGTTTTCCGTGATAATGGCCTTCATCTACATCCAGAAACTGCTGAACATATTGAGCTTGGTTCCTATTTTGTATACCTGACGGTTTCTCCACGGGAATCTTCGTTTCCGGGATAAGAGTGTTGCTGGACAGGGCATCTTTTACAGCGCTACTTAGCAAATCGCTGATTTTATCTAAAACAAATAGCCTTACTTCCATTTTCGCGGGGTGAACATTCGGGTCAATCAGGTTGTAAGGCAGATGGATATTCAAAAATGCCACCGGATACCGGCCCGTCATTATTAATGAATGATACCCCTGTTCAAGAGCCTGGCTTAAGGGGCGGCTTTTTACTATTCTCCTGTTTACTATAAAAGTTTGATGGTTCCTTGTGGACCTGGTCACGGAAGGCCTGGCTATATAGCCATTGATACCGATGCCATCCCTTTCTGCATTGATAGGCAGCAGCGCCCTGGCAGTCTCTGTCCCGTAAAGGGAAGCAATGATGTCCAGCATATCACCGTTTCCCGAAGTTTTAAATAAAAACCGGTTATCATGCTGCAGACTAAAGCTGACTTCCGGGTAAGCCACAGCCAGTTTACTGACCACGTCACTGATATGCCCTGCTTCCAGGGATACAGATTTTATATTTTTTAAGCGCGCCGGAACATTGGCAAAAAGGTTGGATACTGTGATTGTGGTTCCGGCCGGGCAACCGATATCTTCATCTTTAACGATTTTGCCTCCCTCAACGATGAGGCGGGCGCCGCAAACTTCATTATGTGGCCTAGTTCGCACTTCCACTGTAGATACGGCGGCAATGCTCGGTAAAGCTTCGCCCCGAAAACCAAGGGTAGCGATGGCATCAAGGTCCGCATCATTTCTTATTTTGCTGGTAGCATGCCTGTGAAAAGCTAGGCGAGCGTCTTCTCTGTCCATTCCCTCCCCGTTGTCAATAACTGTAATCTTATCAAGTCCACCCCGGAAAATCTGAATCTCAATTTTACTGCTCCCGGCATCAAGGGCATTTTCCACCAGTTCTTTGATTACCGATGCCGGTCGCTCCACAACTTCCCCGGCGGCTATTTTATTGGCTGTAAAATCATCAAGTATCTTGATTTTACCCACTTCATTCACCTGTCTGTCGTTATGAGTTAAAACTCTTCCAGTTTTTTAGTTCCCACATTGGTAAAGATACGGTAAACGTCTTCCGCTTTGTTCTGCAGGTAAACATAGTCGTAGGCTTCTGACCTAACAGCGTTCATATAATCATTATGGGCGTCATTGTAACACCTCTGGCAAGCGTTAAAAGGAATAGCGACACAAAAAACCTTACTCCGCCGGTCATTATGATGAAAAGCCTGGGACATGATTGTAATGTATCCGGCACAATCATAGCAAAGCCGCACTTTTTCTACCTGGTTTTCGTGAATATAATCAGTATCATAGAAAATGGTTTTCTGCCGCTGATAAAAATCTGATTTATGGGCCAGTACGCCAAGTTCAATTTTGTTTCTTTGTTTCCATACAGCCAACAGCTCTTCAACAGTTTCCTTAATCCTCTCCGTTTTTTCCGGAGATTGCACAAGTTGGTTTTTATTATAATCAGGCTCAATAACATGCGAGTAATCAAGGCCCGCCATAGCCAGGATAATTCCAGTATTGACATAAGGAAGGGCCGTTTCAATAGCGTAACCGCCTTCCAAAACAGCAATGTCCGGGGCCAGTTTCTGGTTCAACTGGGCATAACCCTGGGCTGATACCTTCATGTTGGCAAGGGGGTCCGTATAATGGTTATCCTGTCCGGCCGAGTTAATAATAATTTCCGGTTGGAATTCGTTTAACACAGGCAGAATTAAATTATCCAGCACATAATGAATACCTTCATCGGTAGTACCCGGCGGGAGCGGAACATTCAGGGTAGTACCGTAAGCTGCCGGGCCGCCTGCTTCGTTGGTAAAACCACTACCCGGATAGAGGGTCCGGCCATCCTGGTGAAATGAGATAAATAAAACATCCGGGTCATGGTAAAAGATATCCTGGGTGCCGTCGCCGTGGTGCACGTCGGTATCAATGATGGCCACCTTTTTTATGCCGTATTTATGCCTTAAATAATCAACCATAATGGCTTCGTTATTGATATTGCAGAAGCCCCGGTTACCATGTACCACCCGCATGGCATGGTGGCCGGGCGGTCGAACCATGGCAAATCCGTTATGGATTTCCCCCTTCATAAGTGCATCGGCAATTACCAGAGCGCCACCTGCCGCAATTAAATGCGCTTCCGTAGTCTGGCCGGCCACGTTGGGCACGCAAAAATGGGTCCTGGCCACATCCTTTTTTGTGGCGAGGCGCGGTTTATATTCGGTTATCTGCGGCAAATCCATAAGCCCTTCCTCAAAAATTTGGTCTCTTGTATAAAGCAGCCGTTCCTCCCTTTCGGGGTGAGTCGGCGATATGGCCCAGTCAAAGGCCGGGAAAAAAACCAGTCCTGTTTTCTTCATGCGTCCTGGCCCCCTTGTTTATAAAGACGGGTAAGGATTTTTCTGGGGGTTTGCACCGTGACGTGATAAATCCTGCCAGTGGTGGTAAAACCCCTGATCACATTAAATACTTCCGAATGAGTAACCTCTACGCTGCCGGTATCAACCGGGACATGTAGGTCGTCAGCCATTTTTAGCAGTTGTTCTTTAGCCAGTCGAACGGCATCTTCTTCCCGAAAAGAAGAAAACTTGCTGACAGACCCTTGATTGCCGTTTTCTTCGACGGTATATAACCCCTCTCCTGTATCAATCCGTAAAGTTGCTTTCAAAGTGGGCTGGGCAACGGCAGCGCCTATGGCATTGGCTACTTCGGCGTGTTCCGGTATAACAGGGGTGCAGTTTATTAACCGGGCTACGGCCTGAGTTATGCCGGGAGCGGCGCCACCTACCCCGATTATGTTTTGGGGACGTATCTGGGTCGGGTGCAATAATTCCCAAACCCTGTAAGCAGGCTCCTGTTCCCAAGATAAAAACATATCTTCAATAGCCCCGGTAATGCTTTGGCTGAATTTATCCAATATTTTTTGCGCCACCGTTTTTACATCACATCCCAGCGGCTCGGCCAGTTTAACCAGTCCTTCTTTTGCCGCTTCCACATTACCGTGACTGTAATATCCCAATACCAACAGGGCATCGGTAGGTGTTGGATACGGTCCGCCGAAACAATAGGCTGGGCCTTTTCTTTCGTAAAGCAGGTCTATGTCATTTCCTTTCACTGCAACGGCTGTGTCTCCCCCAACAGGTACGGAACGAACCGCGTAGGATGTTATGCTGGTATAATAACCTTTTACTGTGGCTCCTTTTGAGGCCAGAACCGGTTTACCGGATAGAATTAGAGCCAAATCGGTGGTAGTACCGCCTATATCCATGACTACTGTATCTTCCCCTTCCGGAGACAAAGCCATGGCACCGAGAGTGCTGGCTGCCGGTCCCGAAAAAACAGTCTCAACTGGCGCTTTTTTGGAATCTTCCAGGGACAATGTACCGCCGTCAGCTTTTAAGATAAATATAGGCGCCGTAATTTGCCTGTCTCTAAATGCTTTGTTAACTGTATCCACAAACTTTACATGTTCATCACGGGTGGCAACCGTGAGCATGGTGGTAGCTGCCCGACGCAGGAAATTCAACCGGCCGGAAACTTTATGGCCCAGTTCGGTTATTATTCCCGCTCGATTAAATATGTTGCCAACTTCTATTTCGTGGGCATTATTACGGCCGGAAAACTTGCCGACAATGGCTGCTTTTCTATACCCTTTCTTTTTGATTTCTGATATGGTTAAATCCAATTGCCGCTTATCCAGGGGAATAATCTGCCGGCCCCTGTAATCAATGGCACCGTCGATAATAAAGGTATCTTCCTTAAAAGGGTAATCCCTGGGGTTTAACCCGGGTCCTGGTTCCAGTACCAGGGCTACGGGTTCGTATTTGTTCTGGACAATCAGGTTAGTTATGAGGGTAGTACTGATAACCACTCTCTCAATCAAACTGTTATCCACTTGGTCCGTTACCCTGTCGAGAGCTTCCAATAAACTGAGCAATAAGTTGTCATGTACTGTTGGAAACTTTGTTTTGCTGATCACCCGGTCCTTATCGATTAAGACGGCATCGGTAAAAGTGCCGCCCACATCGATACCGATATACATTTAATCACCTGCTTCCTTATTCCCCTGACGAGCTTCTTAATTTCTGCTGAAGTTTATAAAGGTAGTTCAAAGCTTCCAGGGGAGTGAGATTTAAAAGGTCGAGCGAGAGTATTTCCTTGGCCACAGCATCGCCGGCGGCCGGTTCGTCAAACATCCTTAACTGGATGACGTTGTTGCCATCAGAACACTTTTTCCTCGCTGCAGCTACTTCCCTTTTCGTTTTCACTGCATCCTCGTTAACTTCCAAAGTGCGGAGGATTTCCTTGGCTTTTCCCAAGACTTCTCCCGGCAAACCCGCCAACCGGGCAACCTGGATGCCGTAACTGCGGTCTGCCCCGCCCGGAATGATTTTACGCAGAAATATAATATCATCACCTTTTTCTTTGACTGCGATATTATGATTTTGCACCCCCGGATAAATATCGGCCAATTCCGTCAATTCATGGTAATGTGTGGCAAAGAGAGTTTTGGCTCCGATTTTTTCGGGATCCAAAATATATTCTGCCACGGCCCAAGCGATACTTAATCCGTCAAAGGTACTCGTACCCCGCCCTACTTCGTCCAAAATTATCAGACTTTTAGCTGTGGCATTGTTTAAAATATTGGCTACTTCATTCATTTCAACCATGAAGGTGCTCTGCCCCGTGGCCAGGTCGTCAGAAGCGCCGACACGGGTAAAAATCCGGTCTACGATACCTATCCGAGCTTCCGAAGCGGGCACGTAGCTGCCGATTTGGGCCATTAACACAATTAGAGCTACCTGGCGCATATAAGTAGATTTTCCGGCCATATTGGGCCCGGTAATAATGTCCATCCTGTAACCTGAGCAATCAAGATAGGTATCGTTAGGGACAAAACTGCCCTCAGGCATGAACTTCTCCACCACAGGGTGCCTGCCGTCGGTTATTTTAATAATACCGTCGTCATTGATAATAGGCTTGGTATAGTTGTTCCTTATGGCAGCTTCGGCGAAAGCAATATATACGTCAAGTTGGGCCACAATAGAAGCTGCCTGCTGAATTCTCGCCGTGGAATTGCTGATTTTTTCCCTGACGGCCTGAAAAAGTTCATATTCCAGTTGCGTAATCTTTTCTTCCGCTCCAAGAATGAGAGATTCGTATTCTTTTAAATCGGGAGTAATAAAGCGTTCAGCGTTGGCCAGCGTTTGTTTGCGTATATAGTCATCCGGGACTGCATCCAGATTTGCCCTGGTTACCTCAATGTAATAACCAAAAACCTTGTTATATCCGACTTTTAGCGATTTAATCCCCGTTCTTTCCTTTTCCCTGCGTTCCAGTTCGGCAATCCATGTCTTACCGTCCCGGCTGGCTTTTCTCAGTCTGTCAATTTCTTCGTTATAACCTTTTTTAATTATACCCCCGTCCCGCAAGGTAATAGGCGGGTTATCGTCTATAGCAGATTCGATTAAGGAGGCTACGTCTTCAAGTATGTCAAGCTGCCGGTACAATTGAATTAAACCTGGTGAATAGGCCCTTTCAAGTATCTCTTTAACTTTAGGAAGAACCTGCAGTGATTTTTTCAGGGCAATCAGGTCCCTGGCATTTGCTGAACCGAAAGCAATCCGACCAGCCAAACGCTCGAGGTCATAAACTTCAGTAAACAGTTTCTGCAAGTCACCCCGCATAAAAACGTTATTGACCAGTTCCTCAACGGTATCCAGCCTGGTTTCGATAGCCGTTATATCAGTCAGGGGCTGTTCCAGCCAGGTTTTTAACAGCCTGCCGCCCATAGCTGTTTGCGTGTAATCAAGAACCCACAGTAAAGTGCCTTTCCTGGACGAATCCCTGATGGTCCTGGTCAGTTCCAGATTTCTCCTGGTAAATGGATCCAGCAGCATATATGAAGTGGTCGTATAAGGTATCAATTTGTTGATATGTTTTAAGGAGTTTTTCTGCGTTTCCGCCAGAAATGCCATGAGGGCCCCGGCGCAACTGATACCTACTGACATTTCCAAACAACCAAACCCTTCCAGGGAACCCGTAGCAAAATGGCGCAAAAGAGTACTGGTGGCATTTTTTATAGAAAAATGAACCGATGAATAAGAATGTAGCGAAAGTTTAACCTGTTTGAGAATCTCTGTAGTTAAATCCATATTTTTAACCAGGTTATCCGGTATCAGGCATTCCACCGGTTGCAGCCTGGATATTTCGTCTATTAACTGATTAAGCGCTTTGGCCCCTCTTAATTCAGTAACGGCAAAATACCCGGTGGATACATCAGCTACGGCCAGACCATAACCGAAATCATCTTTGTTTACGGCAATTAAGAAGTTATTTTGTTTTTCATCCAGCATATTTTCTTCGAGGACAGTCCCGGGCGTAATAACCCTGATTACCTCTCTCTTGACGATCCCCTTGGCAGCCCCGGGGTCTTCTACCTGTTCGCAAATGGCTACATTATAACCCTTATTAATTAACTTGGCAATATATGTAGTGGCAGCATGAAAAGGAACGCCACACATCGGTACCTTTTTATCATTACCCCCATCCCGGGCTGTGAGAGTTATTTCCAGTTCTTTGGAAGCTTTTTCGGCATCCTCAAAGAACATTTCATAGAAATCGCCTAAACGAAAAAATAAGATGGCATCCGGGTATTGACTTTTAATTTCAAGGTACTGTTGTATCATTGGCGTGTAGCTGCTCATATGTTCCTCCTGAAAAACATCAATGTTGGCCCTGGATAAAGTTATTTACAAGCATATCTTAAGTACACTTTCCTAAATATTAAGAAAAAGAGACTCAGCAAACCAAGTCTCTTTCCTCCTACTTAATTGCAACCGCTGCAGCCTGAATCGCAGCAATCTGCTGCGCCGTTATCCCCACAACCACAACCTGAATTACCTGAAATAGCCTGAGCAATAATCATATTTACTGAATTTAACAAGGCCTCAAACCTTTCCTGAGCGCCCACAAATTTGCGGATATATTCATTTTGTGACATCCTGTTTTCGATTCGTTCCACATCGCGCTTCTGCTCTTCTGTAAGTTCTCCGCCGTTCACCTGTATATTGTAAAATTCCCTTTGTTTGATCTGAAATTCCCTTAGGATATCCTGGGCATCAGGGTCAAGGGTCATTCTGGTTTCAGCAGCACGGACTTCTTTCAGTTCATCACATTCAGCAATTGCCTGAGCCAATTCCTTTGCCTTTTCCAGTACGGTCAATTGTTTCACCTCCAGTTTATATATTGCTTCGACAGGTCAGCGCTATTATCCTGCTAAATGGTCAATTTTTACCAGATGAAAGAATCTCGCCATCTAAGTGCCACGGACCTGCCTTTACTATCTTTACCCTGTACATGTTGCCGATCATATTACTATCACCGTTTAATAATACTAGTTTATTGGTACGCGTCCGGGCTTCCACCTTGTTTTGGTTGTTTTTCAGGCCTTCCGCCAGGACCTCATGCTCCCTGCCCACTTCGCAGAGGTTCTTTTCCAGACTTATTTTATTCTGGAATTCAATCAGTTCTACAATACGTTTGCTTTTTTCTTCGTCAGGAACCTGGTCGGTCATGCTGGCAGCCGGAGTCCCGGAGCGTTTGTTATAAACAAAGGTAAATGCGGAGTCATAGCGGACTTTATCCAGTAAATCCATGGTGTTTTCGAAATCCTGCCTTGTTTCGCCCGGAAAACCGACAATTATATCGGTGGTAATACTGGCGTGTGGAATTTTGGACCGGATTTCCGCTACCAGTTCGAAGTAGTATTCCCTGGTATAACCCCTGTTCATTTTTTTCAGGATGCTGTTGGATCCTGACTGGACAGGCAGATGGAAATGTTCACATACCTTTTCGGAACGGGCAATAACATCAATCAGTTTACTCGTAAAATCACGGGGGTGAGAAGTCATATACCTGATGCGCCGGATACCGTCTATCTCGTTGAGTACCTCCAGCAGGTCGGCGAAATCCGTTTTCTCCGGGAGGTCTTTTCCGTAAGAATTAACATTCTGCCCCAGCAGCGTAACCTCTTTATATCCCTGTTCAGCCAGAGACTTGACTTCCCTGACGATATCAGCAATCTGCCTACTCCGTTCCCTGCCCCTTACGTAAGGAACTATGCAGTAAGTACAGAAATTATTGCAACCGAACATGATGGAAACAAAAGCTTTAACCTTACTTTTACGGCGGGCGGGCAGGTTTTCTACAATACTCCCCTCAGCATTCCATACATTAAGCAAAGGTTTGCGTTCCGCCACGAGTCTATTGATCATTTCGGGCAGTTCGTGGATGTTGTGGGTACCAAAAATAAGCTCTATATGCGGGGCTTTTCTCCTTATTTTCTCGGCTGTTTCCTTTTGCTGGGCCATGCACCCGCAAATGCCGATAATCAGATCGGGCTTTTTGCTCTTTAACGCCTTTAACTCCCCTATTCTGCCCCAAACCTTATTTTCAGCTGTTTCCCTTACCGTGCATGTGTTTAATATGATGATATCTGCATCTTCCGCATTGGCAACCGGCTCATAACCCATACCTTCCAGCAGGCCAGCCATGGTTTCCGAGTCACGTTCATTCATTTGACATCCGAAGGTTTGCAAAAAATACTTTTGCTTGTCGTTATTTTGATTCACCATTCCTTCTCCTCTGAAACATAAATTAGTATATAGTTTAATCAATTTTAACAAAAAGTATTGCTTGAGCATTATCAAAGTATTGCTTGTGTATTATCATGGAAAAAAGATAGGTTTAACAAGCTACCTCGTCTTATAGTCAAGCCTAAACATATTTAATTATAACCCATTTCGTGGTATCCATCAATCTTGCTGATATTAATGATGCAGCACATCAATAATCATAAGGGATTTGCTCTGACCAGAACGCAGAGATGTAGCAGGTTAAGGTGTTATATACTCTAACTTGGCTTTCCACTTATCCTAAACAGTATAATAACGGCATTTATCTTTTCTGCACCCATGCGGATGTCTCTCTACGTGAGTACAAAGGGGGATTTCATCGGAAATTGGAAGTTGTACGTTTAGATATTGAGCTGTAAGTTTAATAGCTTCAGCAAGGGCAGTTCGAACGAAATTTTTGCAACAGCACGGACCGGTTTCATCAGCAATAACATTTACTATTTTCCCCACAACTTTCATAGTAATTGAAGTTTCACGATCTTTTGGACATGCAGCCCCGAGAATTATACTAAAGCAGGCTCCGATAGCAGGCGCAATCCCGCAGACTCCCGTCAGACCACAATACCCGCCAATGGCCTGTCTGCGGGTCCGATTCAGCGCCTCGTCAATTTGGCTATCAGCTATTTTTATGGATCCTTCATTCTTAATAGATGCCATTAAAGACCCCGCAGCAATCCAGGCATTTTCGCAGCCCAGCATCGGGACCTTATCGGTGTAACCCATTAGAGTTTCAGCAATATGCAAAGGATTATTCGATTTTGTTGTTAATAAATAGTCCCTTATTGTCTTAAAAACGTCCTTCCCGTGGCATTCATCGCATATATAATGTTCGTTTGGACAACTTATATTGGCAAATTCTTTTTTTCTACAACGGAAACATTTTAATTCCTTCCCTTGAGCAAAATATTCTAGCCTGCTTCCGCAAATCTGACAGTTTTCCGTATTGGGTTTCTGTTGATGCTGACCTGCATCATCGGCAGAGCCTCAACAACTTGATATCGCTTCCATGTTATTCTTGTATTCGTCCATATGTTTACACCTTCTTTTTTCAAAAATACCCTGACATGGTATACTTTTATCTAATTATATAGAAAAACCCGAGGCTTTTCAATGTACTATATGATTTATTCACTGTCTCATCGTTTAATTTAATATATTCTGGCCTTTTGTGAAATAATTTAATGAAGACCGGTAAGTTGGAGGTTTAGATGTGGAGTATTTACTTGTACTTTACCGAGTTATTACGATTTTAGCAGTCTTCCTGATTGTAGCCCTGTTATTGAGCAAAAGACATCTGGGTCGCTTTAATGTATTTGATTTCATTACGGCTGTAACATTAGGAGCGGTGGCCGGAGCGGATATGTCAGACATAAATGCGCCGCATGGGCCGCGCATCTTCGCCCTGTTCATGATTGGAATTTTACATGTCCTATTTACAAAACTGATTCTTGAAAACAGGAAGATTGGGAAATACCTCACCTTTGACCCGACAATGGTTATCCAAAACGGTAAAATTGTGGTAAAAAACCTGGAAAGAGTAAGGTATTCCCTGGACGACCTTTTATGCCAGCTTAGACAGAACGGTATTTTTGACCTTGGTGAAGTGGAATATGCCATTTTGGAACCTTACGGCAAGTTAAGTGTTCTCAAAAAAAGCCAATACCTGCCTGTCACACCAAAGGACCTCAATCTTCCCTCGGAATATAAAGGGCTCAGTACACCTTTGATCATCGAGGGAAAAATCAACAGTGATGGTTTGCAAAGTATTGGCTTCACAGAACCATGGCTGGTTGATAAACTTAACAACCTAGGCATAACCGATCCCGGGGAAGTATTCCTAGCCCTTTTGAATACAAGAGGCGACCTTTATGTATCAAAATATGCAGAGCCTGCCAACGTGCAAAAAGTAAGTCATTAATGACCCATTTAACTGCACAAATCCATGGTACCGGTTATTAGCAAAACCGGTACTATGGAACCTTAAATTAAAAACATGTATATGCATAACGTTAACGTTCAATTAATTGGTTGTTTTTAACTGATGACACGGCCCCTGCAGAAACAATAAACTTCATCACATCTTCTATTTTTACTCCCTCCAGGATTTCCAGGTTTTTTTTCGGTACCAGGACCGTATTCCCGGCCCACTGCATCGACTGCATGACGTAAACTGCCACATAGTCTTTAAAACCAATGTGTTCCAGGTCTTCCGAGGTGACAAAACCTACAACTTTCATTTCTGTGCCCGGGATCGTGATTACCGCTACTTTACCGAAGGATTTTTTTTCTCCTAACAGGCTGGTTACAGTATCCTTAATTATGCCGTAAATAAACTGAACAACAGGTACTTTGGTAAAAAGGCGGTCAATATAGCCCAGTACCTGACCGCTTAACCACCAAGATGCCATATATCCAATCAAAACAATGACGACAATGCTCATCAAAAGTGGTAAACCAGGTACTTTCAATGGAAAAAACTTACCCGCTGTAGTATCCCACGCTACCAGCACTTTGCTGATTATCAGGATAGTCAGCATAATAGGAGATAAAACTAAAATGCCGTTTAAAAAGTATTTGGTCAGGGTTTTCATTAGTTGTTCCCTCCTTTTTCCTGCACAATTGGACATGACCTGCCTCTTTTACTGACCAGCAGAGATAAAATAATGCTTATGACCAGGACGCCAACAATAAGACTCAGGGCAACTAAAATCGGCACCTTTATGTGGAAGATTAACAGTAGCATTTTTACACCGGTAATGAAAAGAATTACCCCCACACCCTGCTTAATGAAAACAAATGCTTGCTGTATGCGTTCGATAAAAAAGTATAGAGACCTAAGCCCCAGAATAGCCAGGATATTGGAGGTGTAAATAATAAATGGGTCTGTAGTAACAGCGAAAATTGCCGGAATCGAATCTATGGCAAACAAAAGATCGGAACTTTCTATCACCAGTACTACAATAAACAATGGCGTAGCATGAAGAATACCGTTTAGTCGAATGAAAAACTTGTTGCCATACAACTCAGTTGTAACAGGAAAAAACTTTTTGAACAATATTACTAATTTGTTGTCTTCGGGGTGAATTTCTTCTTCCTTGCCAAAAATAATTTTCAGAGCAGTAATGATTAGGATGCCGCCGAAAATATACAAGACCCACTCAAACCGGGTAATAATGGAGACTCCTAACAGGATAAATATAAAACGCATTATGATGGCGCCGATAATCCCGTAATTTAATGCCCGCCGTTGATACTCTGCTTTTATACCGAACATAGTAAATATCATTAAAAACAGGAATACGTTGTCCATGCTAAGGGATAACTCAATAATATACCCGGTAAAAAATTCCAGGGCTTTCTGGTGTCCTTCAAAATATAAGACCCCGGCATTGAAAATTAAGGCTACGGCCACCCAAAATGCAGTCCAAAAAAGAGCCTTCTTAAATGTCAAATTTCACACACCTCCCTACTATTTTAACCTCTTGTCCACATGGTGTATAAATAAAAAGACCTTTAACACGTACAGCCATAAACTGTAACGTGTTAAAGGTCTCACCTTTTGGCATAATACCAAACCACAGGGCCAGACGGCTTTTCCGTCGGTTGTTGACACTGTGGAGCAGAAGCCGGTTACTCCCCTTCAACTAATGATTATGATATCAGATGTTACCAGGTATGTCAACTCTAACTAAGCAATAAAGCTTCTCTGTGTAACAACTGGCAAGATGATTACATATTTTACTAACAAAAAAACCTTTTGATTGGAGGAATTCATGTGACCAACAGTATATCAGCACAAAAACAAAGCTTTTTTTTAAAAGATCTGAAGCTGCGCCTCAAGCGTTTTATAGGTAAAAACCTTCATGTGGAGTTTGAATGCAATGGCTGCTGCAAAAGGGCCATCGGTGGCGTATTAACCATTGTTGGAGACGATTTCATTGAACTCACCGGAACCATTACCATTGTGACGCTTGTTCCCGGTTTTCCCCATCCAATTAAGAAAAATGCCACTACTATATTGATACCGTTGGCCCGGGTGTGCAGTATCGAGCTTGTATAAATAAGAAGCAAGGTAAAACCTGTGCTAAGGAAGCACAGGTTTTGTTATTTCCGGACTTTGATTATCAGTTTTTTCTAGCGAAGCGCCCAGATAATTGTACTGGAAATTTGCCGGTTTGACCGAATTTCCTACTTCCGCTTCCATAAAGGAATCCTGAAAAATGTCTTCGTTTATGATAATGCCGGATATCTTGCTGAGTTGCTGCCGGTCATAAGAAACTTCGGGCAAATCAATATTATCAACCACTTTTGCCTCCTCCCCTGCTAAGGTTTCTTGTAAAATATTTTGTGCTATCTGGCTTTACCTATACCTGCAAAAATCAGGATGACACCGCAAAAAATGAGAATGAATCTGTGTAAAGGCAGCTTGCCGCTTAAGCCTATCAACCCAAGGGTAGTTACGGTTAGCATTATTGTCGGCCCTACAAAGGCCAAAGCCGCATTAATTTTTAAAGCTTTTCCTACTGAGTCAAATTTTAACATAAGTAGAGCAGCTATAAGTTCTATTAAGCTGGATAAGCATCTCATCATGGCCATACCAAAAACAATTTTGTCTTTTACCAAAAACAAAATATATAACCGTCCTTCCCAACATATTTTGAATGCAGCTTACTAGTTGTATTTATGCGATAAATCCTGATTTTAGAAGAAAACATATTTTAGGATTTTTGTATTAACCCTATTTCTTTCGGGGAAAATTTTAATGCTATCCCAGGAAAGGAATGATGATCTTTGAAGGGTAACAAAATAGCTACGATTCTTGCATTGGGCGGCGTGCCCTTTGTTATGGTTTTGGGCAATTCCATGTTAATTCCGGTACTTCCCAAAATAAAAAGTGTTCTCCAAATAAGCCAGTTTAAAGTGAGTTTAATTATAACGTTGTTTTCCATCCCGGCAGGTATTATCATTCCCCTCGCCGGGTTCTTATCTGACCGGTTAGGAAGAAAGACTGTAATTATCCCATCCTTGCTGATTTACGGTATCGGCGGGGTAATTGCCGGGCTGGCTGCCGTTTTGATGAAAAACCCCTTTACTGCT
This sequence comes from Thermincola sp. GK-1, assembly GCF_059412445.1. Taxonomy (NCBI): domain Bacteria; kingdom Bacillati; phylum Bacillota; class Clostridia; order Eubacteriales; family Thermincolaceae; genus Thermincola; species Thermincola sp. GK-1. The sequence goes on along the minus strand of NZ_JBSQAT010000011.1, from coordinate 10,974 downwards.
CTTCTTGCCGGCCGGGTAATTCAGGGTATTGGGGCGGCAGGAACTGCGCCTGTTGCAATGGCTCTGGCCGGGGATATTTTTACCAACCAACAAAGAGGTAAAGCCCTGGGTTCCATTGAGGCAGCCAATGGGCTGGGAAAAGTCGTCAGTCCTATATTGGGATCTTTAATCGGGCTGATAGCTTGGTATGCTACCTTTTGGGTATTCCCTATCCTGACTGTTCTGGTTGCTGCTGCTGTATGGTTGACCGTGAAAGAACCAAAGGTAGCCAAAAGGCAGGAAAATGTAGCCAATTATATAAGCTCTTTAAAAAACATTTTTTCCAATAAAGCAGGCCTTTTATTAACATCTTTTTTTGCGGGTTCATTGGCCCTTTTGGTACTGTTTGGCATTTTGTTTTACCTTTCTGATTTCCTGGAAAACACTCATAAAATATTTGCCGTAAAAAAGGGGTTCATACTGGCGATTCCTGTTCTGGCCATGAGTTCCACTTCCCTGATTACCGGCAGCTTTATTCAGAAAAAAGTTAAATTGATGAAAATTTTAACGGCTGCAGGGATATTGATTTTGGGCGCTTCGCTGGGCATATTGCCTTATTTGAAAAACATCTATCTTTTTGTAGGAGGAATTGCCGTTGCCGGCATAGGCGTCGGCTTGGTTTTACCGTGTTTGAATACCCTAATCACCAGCGCCTGTACTATAGATGAACGGGGCATGGTTACTTCTCTTTATGGTGGCGTACGGTTTATCGGAGTGGCCATAGGACCTCCTCTATTTGGCTGGATGATGGATATCAGCACCTTGTTTATGTTTTGGGCGCCGGCTGTTACAGCGTTCATAGCGGCAGTACTGACAATTGTCTTTTTGCCCGGCAAAGAAAAGAAAGAAACAGATACAAAAAATCTAAAATCTATACAGGCAAACATGGCTGGATTGACCCCGGCGCGAAAAACGCTACCGAGGCGTGAAAACAAAACAAAAGGGTAAAAATGATTCCTTCATTTTTACCCTTGCTGGTTGCCTGGTAAATTGGTCTATTTTTCTTTTGGGTAAGACAGTAACCCGGTCAGATTTGGTTTGAACTTTAAGTAACCTGCTTCGTAGGAAAGTGTGGCAAACTCCCTGATTGTGGCCGGGTCAATTTCTGCTGTGAATTTACATCTTTCTACAGCGCTTTTTAAAGTTTCCGCTTTAAGTTCTTTTCCGGTGAGTTTTTTAAGCTGTCTTGACATGGAGTTACGGGCTTTTTCGGGCTCCGTAGCCGCATATTTTACAATTTCACGGTGTACCTCAAGCCATTTTTTGATTATTTCAGGCTTATTCATGATAAATTCGTTGCGGGCAATAATAACCGTGGTAGGATAATTGCCGTTATTCCATACCTCGTTCCATTCCAGAATAATACGGGCCTTGGCATCTTTGACCAACTGAGTTCCCCACGGTTCCGGAACAAGGGCAGCATCTATCTGGTTGCGGCTAAACAACAGTTGCATATCAGCGGGAGCAACCTGAAGAATTTCTACAGTTCCTCCTTTGGAGACATCTTTTAAATTATGCTCTTTCAGAATATGTCGCAGGGAAATATCCTGAGTATTGGCAAATTGGGGAACAGCCACTTTTTTACCTGCTAAATCGGCTACTTTTTTTATCCCGCTGTTTTCCCCGGCTACTAAAACTGCGCCACCGTTATTAGCTCCCGAAATAATAGAAATATCTGCGCCTTGGACATAACCGTTGATAGCCGGTATGGGTCCTATGTACCCTATGTCAACCTCCCCTGCTATCAGCGCTTCCATTAAAGCCGGCCCCGCTATAAAGATCTTTTCCTGTAGTTCAACGGAAGACCCCAGTTCTTTAGCAAATCTTTTTTCCGCAAACCCTATCAGTGCAGGACCGTGTGTAATATTTGGAAAATAACCTACCCGGACAACTTGTTTGTGGCCGGCGGTTTTTCCGCAGCCTGTTAAACAAAGTGCAATCAAGGTAACAAAAACCAGCAATACATAAAACTTATTTTTAATGGTTTTCCCCTCCTGTTACACTATGAGTAAACCCCATCTTCTTCTGATATTTAGTTCAACTTTTTTAAACATCAAGTTATCAACCAGGCAACCAATCATACCTATAATTATCATCACAGCGACAATCTGGCTCATGTCACTGAGATTTCGTCCCATCATAAGAATTTGGCCAAGCCCAGTACCGCTGGACAGGAGTTCTCCGGCCATAAGGGCCCGCCAAGCAAACGCCCAGGCCAGTCTCATGCCGGTGATAATCGACGGTACTGCGGCCGGTATAACCACATGCCAGAAAAGCTTGGTACCTTTTGCACCCATTGTTCTTGCGGCCCGCAGGATGATGGGTGGTACGCTTTTTACGCCGGTGTCCGTGTTGACAATCATTGTCCATGTTCCACCGAGACTGGTAATGAAAATGATGGCCTTCTCATTCATACCAAACCATAACAGGGCCAACGGCAGCCATACAACACTGGGAATGGACTGCAATCCGACGATTAAGGAACCGACAGTTTCGTCTATAACTTTATACTTGCCCATTAAAATACCGACAGCTACACCTATCACAACGGCTATGGCATAACTGATCAACAGCCTTTGCAAACTGCAAGTTATAGCCAGAACAAAGGAATTGTCCACAAACCCGTTATAAAGGGTTTTACCTACGGTAAAGGGTGACGGAAACAATATTGGGGACCAGATTCCTGCTTTATAAACCAGTTCCCATATTATTATGAGCAGTAGATAAAACAGAAACCTGCGTATGCGTGCGTTCATAGGCCGACTGCTCCTTTGCGACTTTTTCAATCTCTTCTTGCAAAAAAAATTTTATTTTCCTTTGCAGCATTATTAATTTTGGATTTGTCAGGTCCCTTGGCCTGGAGTGATTAACCACAAATTGCCTTTTTATTTGCCCCGGCCTGGCTGTCATCAAAATTATCCGGTCTGCCAGTATCAACGATTCTTCTACGTTATGAGTTATAAATATAATAGCCTTGCCTGTTTTTTGCCATATCTCCTGCAGTTCCTTGTGTAACATCGTTCTCGTTTGAGCATCCAGGGCTGAAAAAGGTTCGTCCATTAACAGTATGGTGGGGTCCATGGCCAAAGTCCGGGCCAGGGCTACTCTCTGCTTCATGCCACCCGACAGTTCATGCGGGTAGCAATGAGCAAAAGGTGTCAGGTGTACCATCTGTATATACTTGTCAGCAATTTCCTTTCTCTTTTGCTTTTCCATACCCATTATTTTTAGGCTGAATTCCACATTTTCCTGGACCGTTAGCCAGGGGAACAGCGCTGCATCCTGGAATACCACTCCCCTGTCGGGGCCGGCTTCACGGACAACTTTGCCGTCTACCTTCACCTGGCCTGTATCGGGAAATTCTAGGCCGGCTATAATGTTTAGCAGTGTTGATTTACCACATCCTGAAGGGCCCAGTATACATAAGAATTCACCTTCGGAAATTTGCAGGTCAATGCTCTTGATCGCGGAAATGCGGAAATTGACATTCTGTTTAAAGGATTTGGAAATACCTTCAATTTCAACCTTCAAAATTTTACACCACCCTGTTAAACGGCACTGCCGTTATGTATAGATATCTTCCACTTCTATCAGGCCCAGTGGACTTTCCTCTTCATCCTTTAACAATGCTTTTTTGCCCAGAATTAGTTCCCTGGCGGTATCTTCATCTACGGACAGGGTGATCAGATGACTTGGACTATAAGCCCCTTTTGCCATTCTGTTAACCACTCTTCCACCATGGGACGGAATCAATTTTGACATTTCATCAGTCACTCCTTAATTTAATCCTTTTGTTTCCCCTCTTCCTTTATATGCGTTTGCCGGGCAATTTGACACCCAGTCGTTTTGTCCTCTTGCATGGAAATGTTGGCTGGACAGGATGTTTATTAGTAACCCATGAAAACCGGTGGGAATAAACTAATCTATGAAGACCTGCTTTATATGATATTTTTTATGGGTAATAACGCCCGGAATTCATTATTAAAAAGGGGAGGTAACAAGATTGGATGGGCCTGAAAAAAAGAAAGCGTGGAGTGAAGTAGTTGATTTTCCTATACCTGGCCGTACAAACAAGCCCCGTATAAAAGGTCTGACCATGGTTATCGACAAAGGATTGGGACTGGTTTCTACCGAGGAGTTATTAAATGTTGCCGGGGATTATATTGATTACTTGAAATTGGGTTTTGGCACGTCCGCTTTGTACGATGAGGATGTCCTGGTGAAAAAGATATCTCTTGTCCGCTCCTGCGGAGCTGATATTTACCCTGGCGGGACCTTTTTTGAAGTAGCCTGGCTGCAGAACAAAGTGAAAGATTACCTGAAATATGCCTGGCATCTTGGTTTTTCCGCCATAGAAATCAGCGACGGTACAGTGGATATGGGATACGAAGTCAAGCGGAATTTTATCGCTATGGCTAAAGATATGGGATTTAAAGTTATCACCGAGGTGGGTAAAAAAGATCTCCACGACATGCCAGACTTGAATAAATTTATTCGCCAGGTTAAAAAAGAGTTGGATTCAGAAGCTGATTTGGTCATAATCGAAGGCCGGGAATCGGGCAAAGGTATCGGCATGTACGATGCCAGGGGGAATATCAGAAAAGATGATTTTGCAGAACTTCTATTAAACACCTACAAAATGGAAAAAATAATGTGGGAAGCGCCTTTAAAGAAACAGCAGCAGGAGTTTATCACGTTGTTCGGGCCGAATGTAAACCTAGGCAATGTGGCCATTAATGAAATTCTGGCGCTGGAGGCTTTAAGGGTAGGTATGAGAGGAGATACTCTAAAAAACACATTATCTGCCGGGGAGTTTTTGCAGTGCGTGTTGATTTGATCCCTCACCATGGACTGATTGACAGCGAGGACCTGAAGGGAAAAACGGCGGTAGTCATAGATATTCTGAGAGCTACCAGTACAATTATATCTGCGCTGGAGAACGGGGCTGCTTATGTTATACCGGTAGAAACACCTACCGATGCGGAGCAGTTGGCTTTCACAGACAGGAGCATAATTCTTGCGGGTGAAAAAGAGGGCATTAAAATTAAGGGCTTTCGACTGGGTAACTCCCCCCTTGAGTTTACGCCGGCCAAAGTTAAAAACAAAGTAATTGCTCATTGTACCACTAACGGTACCAAAACTATCTTAAAATGTTCCGGAGCCGATTATGTATTGATCGGCTCCCTGCTTAATAGGAGCGCCTGTCTTGATTATGCAGGCCGATTAAAGAAGGACATTGTATTGGTATGCGCCGGAAGAAAAAACGGCCCGGCCGAAGAAGACAGCTTATGTGCCGGCGCTTTTGCGGAGTACCTCAGGCAAAATTATTTTGGCTATTCCTTTTCCAAGATATCGATGGATGCCTATTATTTGTATAAAATAAACGCTATAAATCTCCATGACCGGGTTTATAAAAGTCCCAGCGGCCAAAACCTGATTGGCATGGGATTAAAGGTTGATATAGACTTTTGTTTGCGCAAAGACGTTTATTCCGTAGTAGCCCTGTACAAAAACGGCGTTATCAAAAAAATTAAAAATAATGAAATGTATTAATGAAACAACGTTTTTCCTTTACAGGGGTAAAATAAATGTATAGGGGTAAAATAAATGTAGGTTTCAATAATGACCATGAACAAATCCGGTTACTGCCGCTTGTTTACCGGCCATGGGCTATTGGAACGGAGGTGGTTGATATGCCTGGAAAAAAGGGCTCGGCAAAGTATAAAGGCGTGCATGACATGTACGAGGGTGTCCACGACAGGTACTCCGGAGTACGGGACGAATATACCGGAGTAAAGCCCACCGTGGCACCTGGTATGAGAGATTTCCTTGAGGAAGAAGCAAGCCCTAAGGAAATTGCAAACAAAGATTATACCAAGGTTACTACCCTTTCTTATGATGAAACTCACTGATTAACTGTTTACTCGGTACAGTCTGTTAAAAAATTACCACAGAGCGTACTATAGTCAATAGCTTATTCTTAAAAAAGGCAATAAAGTGCCTATTCTATTAAATATATGGAAATATTTAACAGCAACTTGCAGGGAACAGTTATGGCTTCCAACTAGTAAATCACATTAGGGCCTATATCCCCGCGTTACTAGTCCACAGTGATGCAACCTGGCGTTAATACGGTATTTTGCCAACGTACCTATTCGCATTTGTGGAGCGAGGGTATCACGCTCTGTGGCGAGGTTATGGTTATCCTCTATGGCACTAGTCGATACTCCCTCAGCTCCTAATGCGACTATCTAATTTGAGGAAGCATTTATCAAAGATTATTCTAACACAACGGTTAAAGACCGGCAGGGCCAGTGCTTTGCTGGTGTTTTTGCATGCTCAGCTGCGGAAACACGGCTTTATGTTAGGTGAAGTTTATTTTCTGGCTTTTGCCCATTTAATTATTACTTGCTCCATAATGTTATTACTGCCTAACCCGCTTCTAATATTTCCTAAGTAGTGTTCCTTCTCATCAGCAGGTAAAATGCTAGATGCAATTAGCAAGGCCCTTTTATTCCATACATCATAGCGTGGATAATCCTCCTTTAGTTCCCGAATCCAAGCCTCAGCTCTAGCAGTAAAACCCGCAAAAATTATCTTACGTTTCATACTTTCTGACCCTAATCTAAAAACATTCAATAGTTTGTCAAAATGGTTAAGTTGGCTGTTGTTAGAAAACAAACTAAGTAATGAAATCCGAAAAAATTCGTTGGATTTAATTAGGTCATGATCTAATAATCTCAATATTTCTTCTCCAATGTCTCTCCAATCTCTTGTAAAATTAGATGTTGTTGAGATTAGATATTGACAGACGTCACTTATTGCAGGAATTAACCTCTCCATGTTTCTAATTGAAAATTCAACGGCATGAGGCGTTCCAACCTGAGCAAGTCTCCTATAGAACCATCTAATCCTTGAATAATCTGGTTCACTTTTATCCAAATATTCACTTATGATGTTTTCAAGTATAGGTTTTGAGAAAAACTCCAGTTCATCCGGGGTAAGATCACTAATATTAACTTTTATGTATGGGTTACCACCGGAATACCTTTTTAAAATGTCAATAAGCTGTTCTTCCAACTTATTGATAGGGTTTTCTATAAGGTTTTGCTGGCAAAGCTTTTGAAATTCTTCCTTAGGAATTATTCTCGTTTTCTGTTTCTGTAAGACTAATCTCTGTTGCTTATCTAATATCCCCGCCATTTCATAGACTGCAATTCTTGCTTGTTGTTCATCTTTACAGTAAATGATAATGTCATCCGCGTATCTAGAAAATTCATAACCTTTCAAAATTAAACTATCATCAATTGGTATCAATGTCATTTCCGCAAGTAAGTGCGAAGGGTGTGGACCTATTGGCAATCCTCTGGAAACAGTCTGAGTAACTGATTCCAGCAGTTTAATAATAGACTTAGTAACTTGATTGGGGAGAGCTGACGCAATTAAACGGTTTTCAACAGCGTGGTGATATATCTGGTTGTAGAAGTCAGAAATATCTAAGTAAGCAACACAATTGTAGTCTTCCACCTTTTTCAGACACGTTTCCCAAAATTCATTCCACGCATTCTGGTTGCTATAAAGAGTACCGTCTGGATTAGGAGAAAAACGGTAACTATAAACGCGATGTTCGGCTATTGGACGGCGATTGTTCTCTATTAAAAAACCAAATTGATGAATAATAGCGGCAAATATGATACTATCAATGGGGTCCAGTTGAGTAGCAATACGATAAGATAATTCGCCTTTTGGTATAACAAACCTTCTTGAGGCATTCCAATTATAACTACCCAAGTCTACATCCTTGATCTTGTCCAACACATAATCATGCATTTCGTTAATTATTGTCAGTTCGAATGGTTTTGGAAATAAGTCGGTGTCACTTTCCTTAAAAAGATGTTTTATTGCCCAAGATAAAGACGTTTCATTTAGTTTCATTTAGAGACCCCCAATTAGAAAATAAATTTCGCCGTCACGGTAGGACTGCCGGTTACCCGACAACCCCCGCACAGATCCCGGCGTACGGATCTACCGCACCGGGCTCTTCAGCAATACTCAATTCCGTAATCAGACAAAATCAAATTCAAGTTCTAACTGGTAGTAACGACTCTCCATTATTCGAGGCCGCAATATTTTGTATCTGTCCAGGGTTCCCCGAAATTCCATCCAGTTGAAGCTCCTTTGGCTCCTTCGATTTAGCCATTTATATAAGATTCTTACGGCATTTTGGTAGAAACCGAGTTGGTTGGAACCGACAGGGCCTCCCAAGTTCCTGGTACTTCTCTCCATACATGCCATGTGCTTGGACCCCGGCAGACCCTCCGGAATCTCACCTCTAACGATTCCTTTGTGTTGGCTTCCGTGGCGTTAAACACGTCGCCGCCTGCATTTTCCGCCATTGACGGGGCTGTATATGCTTCGAAAGCTACGGTTCTCCCTATGGCCTATATGGTTCTCTGTGTACGCTTCACCTAACTGTTACCAGTTTCGGCGCAACACTCGATACGGGTGGCTGGTTAGGCCTTACCCGACAGGGACTTTCACCCTGCTAGAAGAACCAAGCTTTGCTTGGCGCACTAACGCATATTGGCTAAACGAACTTTTCCGCCCGCAACGCTGGCGCGGTTTTTGCACCTGATCCGCAAAAATCGTGACACCAAAACTGTCGTTTAGAACGCCGTTAGTCGGCCATTCTGCGAAGCCGCTCATTTGTGTCGGCTTTATCACTTTGTTAAGTAGGAACGGCCCATCGGCCAGGCACGCGGCGGCCTTTTCCCAGTGTGCCGCCTGTCCAGTGGTACCAAATGAGCGGCGTGATGGGTCGTTGTCGTAGCCCTGGCTTACCTGTTTGGTGGCGCGATTTTTGCCAGGTAATTGCAAAAACCGTGACAGCCGAGGACGGGGAAAGTTGGGTTGGAGCGATAGCGGAGCCGTTTCCAGCGTTGTTAGGCGATGTAACCCCGTTGGCCTGAATAGTCTTTTTGTTTACTTGAATATATAACATATATGTGATATAATTGTTCCAGATTCGAGGTGATAATGTTGTTCGTAATAGAGTATTATACAGAAAATGGTATATGTCCTGTTTTTGATTTCATCAAAAATCAGTCTCCAAAAGAACAGGCTAAAATATTGAGAGAAATTGACCTTCTTGAGGAATTTGGCTTGTCTCTCGGGCTACCTCACATTAAGAAAATACAGGGTTACGAAGATTTATGGGAACTCCGGATAAAACATAGCTCAAACAACTTTCGAATCTTTTATTTTTGCTACACCGGTGGAAGATTCGTATTGCTTCACGGAATTAGAAAAACTACAGGAAAAACACCGTCTAAGGATTTGAAGATTGCTGATAAATGAAGGGTTAAATATTTGGAAAGGAAGTGATTAGTTTGAAACACGACGACATTAAGAAACATCTTCTCCAGGACCCGGAAGTAAAATCTGAGTATGAAAAACTCCAAGTCTTATACAACATAAAAAGAGAAATTATAAGGTTGAGATTAGAGCAAGGTTTGAGTCAAAAAGATTTAGCTGACAAAGTCGGAACAAAGCAGTCTGCTATTTCCAGGTTAGAAAGTGGAGAATATAACCCTAGCGTAGAATTCCTTATCAAGATCGCTCATGCTTTAGGAAAAGAACTCGAAATAAAATTCTATTAACAGTGGTGCAATCCACTGTTTTTCACCCCAGATAAGGGGTTATTTCACCTAACGCATTGGCTGGAAACGAACTTTGCCTTCCGACTCTCCGGCTGGCGCGGTTTTTGCCGCCCCAACCCCCTACCCCCTGCCGCAAAAACCGTAACAGCCGAAGACGGGGCAAATTGGGTTTGAGCGAAGCGCAGCCGTTTCCAGCGTTGTTAGGCGAAGTCGGTTTGGCCCAAACTATTGTTTTCATCTTCTCATTGCCTTAACATTAAATCTTCTAGAAGACTTATTAAGGATCTAATTTTTTGGTCCTCAGTTGATATAGTTCCTTCTATGATTTCCTTAAACATTAGTCTAATCATGCCAAATAAATATATCATTCCAAAAGAAATTCCAGCCAAAATAAATAATAAAGAAACAGCAATCTTAAGATCAGATATTCCCTTATAAATTACTCCTAGAACTTGAACCCATAAAGGAACAAGAACGGGTAACAAAATGCCTGGAGCAATAATCGGGGGCAACTTTATTCTCTCTAGCTCCTTGTTAAAAATATCTATTAATAATGGAATTTTGTCAGTCAACTGCATTTCTTTTAAGTAATCTAGTAATATATTAATTTGCTTTTCTCTGAATTCTAAATTATGCCAATAAAGACCCTTAGATTCAATTTGGAACGTAGATAGTAATACTTTCCTGGCTGCAGATCTAATTAAAAAAAACATTAAAGTAGAATATGTAAGTGATAAAATTACCGCAAAAATCCCATAAATCAGGAAGCTCTTAACTATTAATCCAATAGCAAAGAATATAGATGCAAGAAAAACAACGTAAAGAGATGCATTATATAAATAGTATCGAACTTTAAAACGAGAAAATACTAAGCCATACGGGCTGACGTTAAGATGATAATAACTTAAAATCCTTTCTACCATACTTACCCCCTTATTTTCTTTTTTCATTCATAATAAACCGATTTCGCCTAACGCATATTGGCTAAACGAACTTTTCCGGCTCCCGGCTGGCGCGATTTTTGCAAACGTTGTTTTTTACGTGTCACATAAAGCGTGACACCTGCCTTCTACGGAAAAGTTCGTTTTCAGCCCCGTCCTACTCCGGTTGTTTTAAAGGTTAAGCTGACGGGGCGGTCGGTTGTTTTTGTCGGTAGCAGGTGGCGCGATTTTTGCCAGGTAATTGCAAAAACCGTGACGGCCGAGGACGGGGCAAGTTGGGTCGGAGCACAGCGCAGCCGTTTCCAGCGTTGTTCGTATAATACGGTCATAACCAG
>NZ_JBSQAT010000010.1:0-120862 GCF_059412445.1 Thermincola sp. GK-1 | reverse complement strand
TTTAACCTCCCTTATCGACAGCCTGGGCACCCTGCATAAGTTGAGTGTCGGACTTCCCGGCGGCCTTCGCCATCTTCGAACATGCGGGAACCCCCCGCCTGCCTGGCTGCGGTTTTGCGGGCGCAGTCGCTCCTTAACGGTAGCTTGAGAACCCCACCCACCCCTCCTTGTTGCTGGGAGGCGTTGTACGGTGAAACAACCGTTGCTCTGAGGAAAACAAAGGATACCGCTACGGAGGTAAAACAATAAGTTGCGACTTGGTGAAGGGCGGCAAGCCTGTGTTAACGACTGTGAAGGCTTGAAATCGCTGTTTCCGGCACGGACCGCCGGAAACCCGGCCACGAGTCACGGATGACGATTTGGCCGGGTTCAGCGATTTCAACTGAACGGAGTTTACACTGTCTCCGCCCGTAACCTCGGAGCAACGGTTGTTTTACCTCCATAGCGGTTAGCGGACTTCCTGGCAGGATTTCACAGCTCAAAGCTCCGTGGTAGCCAAGACACCCCACCCACCCTTCCAATAGGCCGGTTTCACCGTTACAGCGGCTGTTTATCTCTTTAACCTGGGATCCAGGGCGTCTCTCAGCCCATCGCCGAGGAGGTTGAACCCTAATACCACGAACATTATCGCCATACCCGGGAATATCATGACATGGGGCGCTCTCTGAATATAACTCCGCCCGTCACTGAGCATAGCTCCCCATTCCGGCGTCGGCGGCTGGGCACCCAGTCCGAGGAAGCTCAATGCCGCGGCGTCCAGAATGGCAGTGCCTATACTCAACGTAGTCTGGACAATAATCGGCGCCATACAGTTGGGCAGCACGTGCCGTAGGATAATCCGCAAGTCACTGCAGCCTATGGCTCTCGCCGCTTCAATGTATTCGGTGGTCTTGACACTCAGCACTGTTGACCGCACTATGCGGGCAAAGTGCGGCGTATAAACCACACCGATGGCAATCATGGCGTTTCGCAGTTCCGGCCCCAGCACGGCAGTAATGGCTATTGCCAAAAGCACACTGGGAAAAGCGAGTAGGATGTCCATCAGCCGCATGATGAGACCGTCCAGCCACTTGCCGTAGAAACCGGCAATGGCCCCTAAAACCACACCCAGGACCAGAGAAAAACTCACCGAAATTACGCCTATCTGTACAGAAATCCGGGCACCGTAAATTATCCGGCTGAAAATATCCCTACCCTGGCTGTCGCGGCCCATAATGTGTTCGCTGCTTGGCGCTTCCAACCTTTTCACCAGGTCACTGTCTGTAATGGGATCATAAGGGGCAATTAAAGGGGCGCACAAAGCCACCAGCAGAAAAACAGCCACCAAAATCAGGCCTGTCAGGGCACTTTTGCTCCTGATAAGCCGTTTGAATACATCCCCCCATAACCCTTTACTTTCTCTTTTACCATTGCGGGGCTGTAGTCTGTTTCGTTTTATTTCCAGAGTTGTACTGCCGCTCAATGTCCTTGCCCCCTTAATGTGTCCTGATACGAGGATCAACGTAACTGTATAATATGTCGACCAACAGGTTTATCAAAACAAAAATCAGCGCAATAATCAAGATACCATTCTGTACAACCGGAAAATCCCTTTGCATAATAGCTTCGTACATCAATCGTCCCACACCGGGCCACGAGAAGATTGTCTCTGTCAATACCGCTCCTCCCAGCAGTGACCCGAACTGTAATCCCATTACTGTCAAAACCGGCAAGAAAGCGTTTTTTAATGCGTGTTTAAAGATAACCACCTTTTCTTTCAGGCCCTTGGCTCTGGCTGTCCTGATATAATCCTGTTTTAGGACCTCCAGCATACTGGACCGGGTCATCCTGGCGATAATGGCCATCGGTATAGTAGCCAAAGCAAGGCTCGGCATAAGAATATGCTTGAAAGCATCGACAAAAGCCGGCCAGTTGCCCGTAAGTATAGCGTCCAAAAGATAGAGATTGGTTATTGTCTGCAAGTGTGTATCCACACTTAGCCTGGCCGAGGCATCGAGAAGACCCAGTTTAAAAGCAAACAACCATTGCATCATCAGGCCCAGCCAGAAGATTGGCAAGGATACCCCCAAAAGGGCGCCAACCATACTCAGGTTATCGAATATGGAATACTGTTTTACAGCGCTTATAACCCCTGCCAGAACCCCAACAATTACGGCAATTATCATGGCCGCCAGGGACAACTCCAGAGTAGCCGGAAATCTCTGCGCAAATTCCTCTATAACAGGGTTATTGGTAATAACCGAACGGCCGAAATCACCCTGCAGGACATTGCCCATAAAACGGGCATACTGAACATATAAAGGGTCGTTTAACCCCAACTGCTCCCGCAAAGCATTCATGGTCTCTTCTGTTGCCCTCTCTCCCAGGATAGCCCTGGCCGGATCGCCCGGGATCAGATGAATCAACAGGAAAGCGCAGATGGAAACTCCAATTACCACCGGAATAAGTCCAATCAGCCGTTTCACAATGTATTTACCCATTTAAAAGGCTTACCCTCCTTAATCCCTGAGCCAAACCTCGGGACTTCCGCAACAAAATCCGGAACAAGATTTTAACCAGTGATGAGCCGGGGTTAATGTCCGCTACCAGTCTTTAAACCCCGGCTCTTATATCTTTGTGCCTAAAACCTACTCTGTCTTATCAATGTTTATGAAGCACTCAGTGCCGGTGGCATGAGGTACCCAACCGGTGATTGATTTTCTAGCAGCAACAGGCGGTGTGGCATGTACCAGCGGTACCCATGGAGCCTCCTCGTGAATCAGCTCTTGAGCTTCCTCATAAAGTTTAGCCCGTTTAGCCTGGTCCGTTTCTCTCTGCGCCTCAGTCAGCAGAGCGGAAACTTTTTCTCCCTTGTAGAAAGAAACGTTGCCAGCAGTACCTTTAACGGTGTTGCTCTTGTCTAACAAATAATAGAGGAAGTTATCGGGGTCGCCGTTGTCGCCGATCCAACCAAACAGGTATAGGTCGTGTTCGCCGTTTTGCCCCTTCTCAATGTAAGTAGTCCAGTCATAAGTAACTATTTTGGCATCGATACCGACTTTGGCCAAATCCTGCTGAATGGCTTGACCGATCTCCTTTGGTTGCGGCATATAATCCCTCGCTACCGGCATAGCCCAGAGAGTAGTCTTAAAACCGTTGGGATAACCCGCTTCCGCCAACAGTGCCTTGGCCTTGGCCGGGTCATATTCATAGTCTTTTACTTTGTCATTATAGCCCCACAGAGAAGGCGGCATCGGGTTCTTCGCCGGTTTGGCGAGTCCGGCGTAAAAGGCGTCAATCAGAGCCTTTTTATTAATTGCATAGTTGATAGCCTGGCGTACCTGCAAGTTATCAAAGGGTTTTTTCTCTACGTTTATGGCCAGGTAGCCGACATTCATACTGGGTCTCAGCAATAGTTGCAAATTGGGGTCGTTCTTCACATTTTCCACATCATCAGGATTCAAGCCGATCATCGCGTCAATAGTGCCGGCCTTCAGCTCGAGGAACCGGGCTGAGTTGTCAGGAATGACCCTGAAGACAACCTTGTCAACCTTGGGTTTCCCACCCCAGTATTCCGGGTTTTTCTCCACAACAATCTGCTGGTCTTTTTCCCACTTCACAAATTTGAAAGGCCCGGTACCGACGGGATGTTTAAAGTAATCTTCACCATACTTCTTAATGGCCTCAGGGCTGGAAATGCCAAATGTGGCCATGGCCAGGTTGGCCAGGAAAGGAGCCATGGGCTTCGTTAAAACAAATTTAACAGTATATTCATCAACGACTATCACATCCTTAATAACCCCGGGAAATCCGCTGAACATGGCAGTATAGTAGCTGAAATCCCCGCCTTTATGGTACGGGTTCTTTTCGTCACGCCAGCGGTCAAAGTTAAACTTCACAGCCTCGGCATTAAAAGGTGTGCCATCGTGAAATTTAACACCTTGCCGCAATTTCAACGTCCACTCTTTACCGTCTCTTGAATTTTCCCACTCCGTGGCTAAACCCGGCTTAACCTCGGTGCTATCTTCTTCGTAGTCCAGCAGAGTGTCAAAAATTTGCTGAGTTACATACAGGCTCTCACCGTCAGTAACGTTGATGGGGTCAAGTCCCGATGCATCCCCGCTTTTACCGAAAACAAAGACCTTTTCTTTGTTCCCGCCAGGAGCTCCCTTATTCTCTCCCTGCTTTTTTGCCCCGGTACAGCCAACCAGGCCAAAGGCCACGGTCAGAGCCAGGAACAAAGTGACAATTTTCTTCATCCTTTTCATAAATACAGCCTCCCTTTTTTACTAATCAAGGTACCTTATTTTATGTATGTAAACCTCACTGCCCCTTGCCGGAAGCAGCAAAACTTATACCAGGTGGCAAGCTACTTGATGTCCGGTCTCTTTTTCCTCCAGAACAGGCGTTTCCTCCTTGCACATGTCGGTTGCAAACGGGCAGCGGGTATGGAAACTGCAGCCGGCAGGCGGGTTAATAGGGCTGATCACATCTCCTTTTAATACGATCTTCTCCCGTTTCGCCTTGGGGTTGGGAATAGGTATGGCTGACAGCAACGCTTTTGTATAAGGGTGCAGCGGATTTTGGTACAGGTCTTTGTAATTGGCTATCTCAACTATCCGGCCCAGATACATTACAGCTACCCGGTCGCTTATGTGGTGAACTACACTCAGGTCGTGGGCAATGAACAGAAAAGTCAGGTGAAACTCTTTCTGAAGATCTTCCATCAGGTTAATCACCTGCGCCTGAATACTTACGTCCAAAGCTGAAACCGGTTCATCACAGACTACCAGCTTAGGTTCCAACGCCAAAGCCCGGGCAATACCAATCCGCTGTCGCTGCCCGCCGCTAAACTCATGGGCATAACGGTCGCCATGGTAACTGGCCAGGCCAACGACTTCCAAAAGCTTGTTTACTCTGTCCCTGGCTTCCCGCCCACTGGCTATGCCGTGTAGTAGAATAGGCTCCATTATAATGTCCCGGACCTTCATCCGTGGGTTCAAGGAAGCATAAGGGTCCTGGAAAACTATCTGCATATCTTTGCGGGTTTGCCGCATTTCCTTATTGTTAAGAGCCCTGATATCTTTCCCCTCAAAATAAACTTCACCGTCAGTAGGTTCAATCAATCGGAGAATACACCTGCCGGTAGTACTCTTGCCGCAACCACTTTCGCCTACTAAGCCCAGGGTTTCACCTTTCAAAACATCAAAACTTACGCCGTCTACAGCTTTTAGCATTGCCACATTCCGGTGAAAAACTACGCCTTTGGTAACAGGAAAATATTTTTTTAAATTCTTTACCTTTAACAAAGCTTCCATTATTGATCACCCATGTTCAAATATAGATGGCAAGCGACCAGGTGGCCCTTTTTAATCTCCCTGTACTCTGGCCTCTGTACACGGCATATCTCCATGGCCTTTTTGCACCTGGGAGCAAAGGGACACCCGGGCGGCATATTCACCAGGTCAGGGGGTAACCCCTCTATAGGTTCCAAACGTTTCTTCTCCCGGTCATCAATCCTGGGCAGTGAGGCCAACAGCCCCCATGTATAGGGATGCAGCGGTGATTCAAACAGGGTATTGACATCGGCATATTCCACCGGCCGCCCGGCATACATGACCACTACATCATCACAGATTTCCGCAACAACCCCCAGGTCATGAGTAATCATCATGATGGATGTATGAAATCTTTCCTTTAGGTCGTTCATAAGTTTCAGTATCTGCGCCTGAATGGTTACATCCAAAGCGGTGGTTGGTTCATCAGCAATCAACAATTTCGGATTGCAGGACAAAGCCATGGCAATCATGGCCCGCTGCCGCATACCACCACTGAATTGATGCGGATAAGCCTTCAGCCTTTTCTCTGCTTCCGGTATACCTACCAGGCTCAACATTTCCACAGCTTTCTTGGCAGCAGACTTTCTGTCCAGTTTTTGATGCAGGATAATAACTTCGATTAACTGTTCCCCGATAGTAAGTACCGGGTTCAATGAAGTCATGGGATCCTGAAAAATCATGGCTATTTCGTTGCCGCGGATTTTTCTTATCTCTTCAGGGCTTTTGTCCAGTAGATTCTCGCCGTTGAAAAAAATTTTGCCCCCCACAATTCTCCCGGGCGGTGAAGCGATAAGCTGTAGAATAGACATAGCCGTAATGGATTTACCGGAGCCCGATTCACCCACTACCCCGAGGGTTTCACCCTTTTTCAGAGTAAAACTCACCCCATCCACGGCCTTCACTACACCGGCTTCTGTATAGAAATATGTCTTTAAATCTTCAACAGCTAATAAAGTTTCCGCCACTGTATATCCTCCACCCGAATCATTGTAATATTAAGTACAAATTACATAAACCTTACTATCTGCAGGCACCGATAAATTAATTTTACCTAATCTCAAAATGATTTCCTATTTTCTCTCATATTTCTCTTAAAAACTTTAAAAAAGGGTAGATCGGGCATGTCCAAAAAGACCGCACTTTACAGTGCTTACAGGTCAAAAGGAAGGACCAAAAAGGCCGTAGGTCCTTTGGTTAAAAACAAAAAACGCCCGTCGGTCCCGCTCCCAATTCAAAGTTCACGGACCAATAGACGCTTTGTAACAGTTCGCCATCATATTTACCGAAATTAAATTATCACCACTGTTATGTTAGCGGCCACCGGCAGCTACACAAGTTTATACCTGTTTTTTGGCCGGCCTACTTTTCCGTAATCGCAAATACTGATTACCTTACCGGCCTTAACCATGTTCATTAAGTAACGGTGTACAGTCTGGTACGCCAGTCCCACCCCCGCCGTAATTTCCTCTATCGTCAGGGGCTCGCCCTTTTCCTTCATAAAATCTGTAATCAGACGCTGGGTAGCTCCACTGATTCCTTTCGCAGTATCTTCGGCATATTCTGATTCCAATTTCATTAATTGAGCAATTCTCAGGTTAACCTTTATCCGGGCAATTAAATCCGGAGCTTTAATCGGCTTTAAAGCGAAATCCGTTGCTCCCAGGGCCAAAAATTCGTCAGCAACTTCCTGCCTTTCATCCACCGTTAATACGATAATGGGGACATAATTGCTGTCAAGTTTCCTGATCTGTTCTACGGTTTCCATGCCGTCCAGCATGGGCATGTGGTAATCCACCAGTACCAAGTTAGGTTTTTCCGTTTTAAACAATTCAACACCCTCGAAACCATTGGCGGCCAAAACCGGCGTCCACCCGGCAAATTCACAAATTTCGCTAATAGTAAACCGGATATCCTCATTATCATCAATTACCAGAATCCTCATCAGGACTAACCCCCTTTAGCTTAACAGTAACCTTGGTCCCACCTTCCGGTATACGTTCCAAAGCCACTTTCCCCTGGTGGTTTTCCACGATCTGTTTGACAAAGGCCAGCCCCAAACCGCTCGAGTTGCCTTTTGTACTGTATCCCCAACTCCAGACCTTTTCCAGGTCCTCTTTCGCTATTCCCCGGCCGTTATCTATAATTTCGAAAATCACCCAGTCCCCTTCTTTATAAACCTTAATAATTATCTTGGCATTCTTAACCCCGGTGGTAGCCGCGAAGGCATTTTCGATCAGATTTATCAACACCCGGCTCATCCTGATGACGTTTATTTTCAACTTGGGCAGGTCCGCCGCGATGTCAAATACAACTTCCTGGCCCATTTTCTTTACCAGCACATGGGCCCGGACATATTGGATCAGGTCCGCAGGCGTGATATCTTTGCGTACCTCGTCGTAAAGAATCTCCGAAATCATGGCATTTACTTTATCCACAGCGCCGTCAATACGCTGACAGTATTCTTTGGTTTTTTCGGAGTTAGCGCTCATTTCTACCAGGGAGTTCAGACCACGGATGGTCATCAGAGGAGTCTTCAGATCGTGCACCAAAGTATGCATTTCCTGCAGTACCCTGGCCTGACGCGCCTGCATCTCCAACTCCTGTAACTGTATTTCCTTGACCCGGTTTTCTTCCATAAGAGAGATACGCCTCAAATATACAGAAACCAGCAAAGTTGAAATGATGCTGGTAAAGAAAAAGAATAAGGAGAAAAACAGGCCAACCAGGTTAAGGACTCCTTCGCCGTCCAAAAAAGAGGCCCCCAGTTTAATGCCCACGTCAAGGTCGCCACGGCTTATGGGGACAGAAGACACCAGCGGTACAACATTTAGCCAGTTCACAGCCATAGTGAGTCCAAAAGCCACCAGTACCACGGGACCGAAATTTTCCCTCAGTTCACCCATTTCAATTACGGCCAAAATAGACAGCAAAACAATTACCAGCATACCAACCAAACTGTAGCTGGCTTTCTGAACCGCCAATATATAATGAATCGCCAGCACCCAGGGAACAACCAGTAAGTAATTAACCCACCACTGGCGCAAAAGGTATTTGCGCCATAGATCAACCAGCAAAAAACCGCTTAAAATACCCGGCATGAGCCACAATGTGTCCACTATTACGAGTTCAAAGGATGCCAATACCAACAAACCGTTATCTTTTTTGACTATAGCATCCTCAACAAGCGCCCCGATAAATTGCAGCGATTCCATCCGGTAAACTCCATGATAGGCGCTAATGCCTGCCAGTACCAGCGCTAACACGGAATATACTGTCTTTTTGTTTAAGCTCTTACCCATTTGTCCTCCTACCTAAAGGCAGAATTCAAAGGCACGTTAGCTGTTTTTACACCGCTAACAACAGTAATAGGCTTTTGGTACTTTGTCGCCAAACCGGTAAAAAATTTATCACCTTCGCCGTCCTGGGTCACAATAATATAATCCAGATACGGGGCGATCATACGTGCCAAGGAATCATTTGCAGCTCCCCGGCGGTCCTGACCGCCCAGGTGAAGCAAAATAACCGGTATATCCTTCTTATTGGCCGCCATCACCAGAGTTTTTACCCGTTCCATTTCCTCTTCTTCCGTTTTATGCATGGAATATAGACCCTGTTTACTGAATCCTAAGGCCAGTATTAAGGTATTGTGGCCTTCCAGGTCGCCCGGTTCAGCCCAATACATAAAATCGTTACTTATATTCAGCACATCACAAAGCTTTCCGGCTATTAATCCTTCCGGCCCCTGGCCCGCAGGAGTTACCAAAGCCTTTTCCCGCGCAATCGGCGCCGGCAGGTGAGGCAGCAGAGATTTTACTCGACGACTCTGTTGAAAAGACATCACCGCCGTTACAAGAATTAGTACAGCCAACAAGTAAATAACAAAACGTTTCGCCATTTCTCTGACCTCTACCAAAAGTAATACTTTTTTAAATTTTCAACAAAATAGTTAGGATTCCTGCCCTGAACAACTAGCAAAGATTGGATACGCTGCCTATCGGTTTGGCCTGAACTTTTATCTCCAGAAAACTAAGGGATTTTTCCTTTTTTCTTTGGGTAGCACTTCGGAAAGCATATTTGATAGTAATTCCCTGCGTTGCTCACAGAAGTTAAAGGGGTCAGGCGCACAAGGGTTGGCGTAAATCTTACATGGCAGCTCCTTTTTTAACTCTTCAAAAAGCGTATCATCAGGTAATTTAAATAATAACCGCCAGGTTACCAAGCTGCAGTCCTTAAGATAAGGGGCCAGGTCTTTTAACTGCCAGATAGCCGAACCGGCCACAAGAACAGCCAGGTCGGCCCTGTCCACCTCGTCATAGCGGGAATGTTTTACCATGACTCCCTGTTTCCCATATCTTATTAGCTGTCCGAGGTCCAGCACTACATAATTATAACCCGCCCGCAAAACTTCAATCAAATCTATATTTCTTTTATAAAAATCTACCCCGGCAATTCTGAAGGCACCCGGTAGTAGGCCTCCCTCAGTATCCTTTTCCTGCAAAGTAAAAAACACCGGGTTATCGTTAAGTTCAACTGCAGCCACTGTGTACTTCATTTGGGCCAGAAAAGCAGAAATGGAAATGGCCGTATGGGTACATCCCACTCCCCGGTTAGTTCCACCAACGGCAATAACAACTGTGCCGAAGGGTTTTTCCACTATTATTTCCCGCCTGGCCCGGGCATTAAATTGCCCCGCAAAACCCCTGAACAGACTATTCAAGGGATTGCTCTGCCGGCTACTGATTTTATTCAGATCCTCCAACAATTCAACGGCGCTTTGATAACGCATGGCGGGATCATTCTGCACACACTTCTGAATTATTCGTTCTATATCCTTCGACAGTAACCGGTTTAAACGGCGAACAGGTAACATTTCATAAGGAGGTTCGTTGGGGCTGGAACCCGTTAGTACATGATATAAGGTAGCTCCCAATCCGTAAATGTCGGTTCTTTCATCAGACTGGCATCCTAAAGAAAACTGTTCTGGCGCGGCATATCCCCTTGTACCTATAAAAGTACTGTCACTGGCCTGCCCCTGTTTATATTCCCGGGCGATGCCAAAGTCAATCAACCTGGCATTGCCTTCGCTATCTATTATAATATTGCCCGGTTTCATATCCCTATAAATTATCGGCGGATTAAAACCGTGCAGATAAATCAGTATCTCGCAAAGCTGTTTGGCCCAGGCTATAACGTTTTCTTCCGTACAAAATTTCCGGTCCCCAATAAGTTCTTTCAGGCTCGTGCCTTCAAAATAGTCTTCAATTATATAAATACAATTATTAAAGCTTATTATATCAATAATTCTGGGCAAACTCCGGTGGTTGAGCTTTTTAAGAATTTCCGGTTCCGCCAGCAGGTTAACCCGTGTATCCTTGCGTAAATCGATTTCCTTCACAGCCCAATAATTGCCCAATTTTAAATGCTCCGCGAGATAAACAGAGCCCCAAGCGCCCCGCCCCAGTAACCTTATAATTTGGTACTTCCCTTCTAATAAATCACCAATTTTCAACATCACTGCACCTATTCCCGTCGTTTTTTCTTAATTTTCCGACTATTACTTTCGACATCCGGGTATTACTTTCCTCTTTTTTCCTTTCCTTTTTCTAACCCGCTGACCACCGGTAAAAGCAGAATAGCCCAAATCACTGACTATTAGTTTGCAACTACAGGGTCAAAAATATGGATTTTTTCCGGCGGCAGGAAAACTGAAACTATATCCCCCTGCCGCGGCAATTTGGGAAACTGTGTTACCGAAGCCAAAGCAGACAGGTTAAACCCAACATCAATTTTAAACCGGTAATAATAGCCAAGAGGAAATACCGCCCTGATTACTCCCCGAAACACATTCGGTGCATTAAGCTCAATGCTTGCTTCAGGACATGTTAAAACATACTCCGGCCTTATACAGGCCGCTGTTAAAACCTCCGGTCCCGTCAGATTCCGCCCCTTGCCCCGTTCTGCTGTTAATACACAGTTTGTTTTTTCAATGCTGAACAACCAATTTCCATCTGCGCCTTGCCGCAAAAAGCCCGGCCAAATGTTTTCTACCCCCAGGAATTCGGCGACCTGCCTACTTTTGGGGCGGACCAGTACCTCTTCAACAGGGCCGACCTGCTTGACGCTGCCATCCATCATAACAATTATCCTGTCAGCCAAAAAAGGCATATCAGTAAGGTCATGGCTTACCATAAGAGTTGTAGTTCCTGTCTCCGTCAATAGATCCTTCAATTCACTGATAAGCGCTGCTTTAGTGGGCATATCCAGGTACGTAAAAGGCTCGTCAAGAAACAGCACATCCGGTTCCAGAGCCATGGCCCTGGCTATACTGACCCGTTGCGCCTCTCCCCCGGAGAGAGTACGTACATCCCGGTCCGCTAAATGAGCTATGTTGAGTTTGTCCAGCCAGTACCGGGCTTGTTGCCTCCTTTGCCTGCCGCGGACTCCCCTTATTTTCAAACCTATTGCCACATTTTCCATAGCCGTCCCCCGCAGCAGGAGAGGATCCTGAAACACCATAGCCATCCGACGCCTGGCCCGGAGTATTTTATCACTCCCCGCAATATGTTCTCCGTTAAAAAAAACCCGACCCCTGGACGGTTCGAGGAAAGCCAGAGCTTTTAACAAAGTGCTTTTACCCGCTCCGTTCGGGCCGGTAATAGCCGTAAACTCTCCTTTGTGCCAGGTCAGCCGGGAAATGCTGAGGATTTCCCTTCCCCCTTTCACTACAGACAGATTGTCCACTGCTAATATAACGTCCTGTTTCATAACCGAGCCCCCCGCTGCTGCAGTAAAGTGAAAACAAGTGTGACCCCGTATGCCAGGACCATCAGAATAATACTTAACGCTATAGCCACGTCAAAATTCCCCTTGGATACTTCCATAACCGTAGCTGTAGTAAGAACCCTGGTGCGCCCCAAAACATTACCACCCACCATCATGGAAGCTCCTATTTCCGAAATCACACCGCCAAAACCGGCCATTACAGCCGCTAACAAGGGGAGCCTCACTTCACGGACCAGGAGCAAAACTGTCTGCCACCGAGAAGCCCCCAAAGCCATAATCTGCATTTTCAGCTTCCCATCCACCTGTTGAAAGGCTGCCACGGAGATGCCGGTTATGATAGGAGTAGCAATAACAGACTGGGCTATCACCATGGCGGCAGGGGTATACATCAGGTGAAAGAACCCCAGCGGCCCATACCGCCACAACAGGATACTTACCCAAAGGCCTACCACTACCGGGGGTAGGCCCATGCCGGTATTGACCAAACTGATAACAAACTTCCGTCCCGGAAACCTGGTTAGGGCCAAAAGAGCGCCGCAAGGTATCCCCAGGCACAGGCTGATAAGTGTAGCCGATCCCGAAACTTTCAACGTTAATAAGGTTATTCTCATTACTTCCGGGTCCCCGGCCAGCAAAAGTTTAACAGCCTGAACAACCCCCTGCCATATAAGTTCCATCGATTACCTCCCTAACTGCTCTTCTTTTTTACCGGCATCCGGTACAAATAAAGGCTGGCCAAATTTATCTACCCCAAAGTTTTTGATCAGGGCCTGAGTTTTTTCCGACAACATGAAATCTACGAATGCTTTCCCGCCTTCAGCATTGACTTTACTAAATTTTTTCGGATTTACCTGCATTACATGATAGATATTTAAAAGAGCCTTGTCACCCTCGGAGAGGATTTGCAAACCGTTATTTTTCTTTTGTGCCAAGTAAGTTGCCCGGTCAGACAAGGTATAACCGTTCTTTTCAGCAGCCACACCAATAGTTTGGCCCATGCCTGTGCCTGTTTGCTGGTACCAGGCGCCAGCAGGCGTAATCCCCGCCTGTTTCCAAATGCTGAGTTCTTTCTTATGGGTGCCTGATTCATCTCCCCTGGATAGGAATAAACATTTTTTCCGCGCTATTAATTTAAATGCCTCTACCGATGGCTTACCCTTAATCCCGGCCGGGTCATTGGGCGGCCCGATGATGACAAAATCGTTGTGCATAACCAGTTGACGACCAATAACTATTCCTGCATCCACTATCCGCTCTTCGTCTTTGGGGGAATGCACCAGCAAAGCGTCGGCTTCTCCCTTTTCAGCCATTTTTATGGCCGCCCCGCTGCCTACGGATACAACAGTCAAATTATATCCTGTTTCCTTTTCGAACTCAGGTTTTAAAACATCAAGTAAACCGCTGTCAACAGTACTTGTTGTAGTGGCCAGAATAACTTCTTTGTTTGCCGGCTCTTTTTCTGTAGGTTGTTGTGACTGTTGTTCTTGTTTGGGTTCAAGCGGGGGCTTCCCCGTAGTTTTTGCACATCCGGCAAATATCATCCCCAACATTGCTACAATCAACATTATAGCCCAAAGTCTGGTGTTTTTGAACATTTTCCTACCTCCTTGAAAATTAAAGCTTCATAACCAAAAAATTAATCTAACAAATTTGCTTTAAAGCGGCATTATGTTTATTTAAGCATAACGACCCCAAAAAATTATTTGAAATGCTTCTCAAATGTTTTTTGTACACAGGCCTCAACTTCACGCCGGAAATTCCCATACTGCTTCATTAATTCCTTTGCTTCCAGCGTCAGTCTAGCCCCTCCTCCCGATTCACCTCCAACCTGTTTTATCAAAAGTGTTGTCCCCAGCCGGCTTTCAGCTTTTTTAATGTTTCCCCAAGCCTGCCGGTAAGACATCGTTAAGCTTTCGGCAGCTTTTTTGATGGATCCATACTGCTCTATTTTCTTTAAAAGGTAGTACAATCCATCACCGATTACCGGTTGTCCGTCTTTTTCCAGCCAAACTTTAAAGTGAAAATTCATGGTTGGCGCCTCCAGCTATTCACTGTAATTCTAATACGACAGGAAAGAAAAAATTCCTCTATTTTATCAAAATTTAACCTGCATAACCTTGTCAGGCAAATACCCGCTATGAAGGTAAAACAACTGTTGCTCCGAGGCCACGCCTTCCTTCAACCACGGAAGGGTGGGTGGGGTGTCCCGGCTACCACGGAGCTTTGTGCTGGGGAATGGCGGCAGGGCAGGAGGGTGTCTCCGCTACCGGGGAGCTTGGTGCTGCAAACCCTTGCCGGGCAGGCAGCGTTCCCGAACTCGATGGCTCATACTGAATTTCTTACAGGTCGGGCCGCCTCCCGTCCGGACACTCAATATACGTTGAGCGCCGGACTTC
Organism: Thermincola sp. GK-1; assembly: GCF_059412445.1. Lineage (NCBI taxonomy): Bacteria > Bacillati > Bacillota > Clostridia > Eubacteriales > Thermincolaceae > Thermincola > Thermincola sp. GK-1. The sequence goes on along the minus strand of NZ_JBSQAT010000010.1, from coordinate 106,365 downwards.
CCGGCGGCCTTCGCCATCTTCGGACATGCGGGAACTCCTCTGCCTGCCCGGCAGCGGTTTTGCGGGCGCAGTCGCTCCCAAACGGTAGGCGGAGAACCCTGCCTGCCCTGCCCTGGGTGAGGGTGAGAAAGAGGCCGCTGGCCGGTGGAACAATAAGTTGCGACCTGGCGGAGGGCGGATAGACAGTGTTAACGACAGTGAGGACTTGAAATTGCCGTTTCCGGCACGGACGCCGGAAACCCGGCCATGAGTCACGGATGACGATTTGGCCGGGTCCGGCAATTTCAACCGAACGGAGTATACACTGTCTCCGCCCGTAGCCTCGGAGCAACGGTTGTTTCACCGGTGCAGCGGCATCCCTAAATAGGGCAACGGTTGCTTCACCGGTACAGCAGTTTGCCATTCCAGCGTTTAGAGGCAACCCCCGGTTAAATACCGGGCTATTTTCTCAGCCAGCTTCTCCTGTTCCCGCCAATGCCCGTAAACCTTATGGCTTGCGTTGAGGATGTTGATTAGATTTTCCAACTCTTTACTTATACGCCCCGCAGGCTTCTTAGTAAAGGCAGTCTGGGGCAGGGGCATAAAGGTATGGGCATGCACCCTGGCTCCTCGTTCCACCAACTCTTTTATCACCTGTATAGTCTGTTTTACATCCGCCGGTTCTTCGCCCGGTAGGCCGAAAATAAAATCAACGTTGGCCACCAACCCGGCCCGGACAGTAATATCAACCGCCCGGAAAATATCCTCGACTTTATGACCTCTGTGGCACAGGTCCAATATCCGCTGGCTTCCTGACTGCGCTCCGATGATCAGGTTATCGTTATTGGCATACTTCCGAACAAGGTTGACCGTTTCTTCCGTGACATGTTCGGGCCTTACTTCCGAAGGAAAGGAGCCCATAAAAATACGGCCCCTGTTCCCTATTATGGCTCTGACTCCCCTAAGCAAAGCTTCCAGTTTATTAACATTAATAGTTTTGCCGTCGGGTGACCCGTAGGAAAAAGCATTGGGCGTAATGAACTTTATGTCGGTAAGCCCCCGTTCTGTCAAAAGACGAACGTAACCCAAAATATTTTCTATGCTTCTGTGCCTGGGCTGAGGGCCGAAAATATGTCCTGTTTGGCAAAAAGAACATAGATATGGGCAGCCCCTGGTAATTTCAATAGGGGAAAACAACCTGTGTTTTATGGCAAAAGGGGGATACTTATTCAGATTCACAGGTCTTCTCAGCCCGGTAAACCTGATTCCCCCCCGCTTCTCCATGTAAACAATGCCTTTAACACTGGTATAATCCTCCTCTCGGCCAAACTTACCCAGAAGTTCTACCAGGGTTTCTTCCCCTTCGCCCCTGACAACAACATCTACGCCCAAACCCAAAGTTCCTTCCGGGTCGCCTGTCGGATGAGGACCACCGGCAATTAAAAAAATAGCGTTTCCATATTCTTTTTTTAGTCTGCTAATAAGAGCCGCTGTTTCCCAAAGCTGGGGAGTAAAAAAGGACAACCCGACCACAACTTTGCGATGCTTCCCGGTAATCGTTTTTAAACCGGTGAACAAATCCCTTTCCGATTCTACAAAGTACATGGATAATTCGCCGAATTCCGGGGTTTCTTCGAGGGCGCCCGCTAATGTATTGATACTGTATCTGTTTGGTTTTGGGTAATAAAAAACCAATGCCATATCAGAATTCAATTTAACCAATCCCAGTCTCCCTAAATTATCTCCGGTTGTTATTCGCTGATTTTATCAAAAACTCCTTTATTAATATATTGTTGCTGTCATTCAATTTTTACTCCCTGGCAACCCGACAAAGTGTATATAACCGTTAGCCGGTTATCTTAAACAGGAGATTGAGAGTTTACTTAAAACCTATTTCCGCCCTTATTCTTAGTGTTATCACCCTGCGTTACTTTAATTTTATGATTTTGTTTATTTATAAAAACTTTATATCTTTTCACCTTATTTCTATTCTGTGTTCTACTTCTCAAAATTTGATAGAATAGACAATGATATAAAATTCCCACCACCTCCTAGTGAATTGCCCTTTTTTTGAATCTCCCTCCCATTACTTCATGAACATCGCTAAATGTTACAAAAGCCTGGGGATCAATTTCTGCCACAATTGATTTTAACTTTGCTATCTCCAGTCTAGTTACTACAGAATATAAAACACCCTTAAACATGCCAGTATACGCACCTTTACCCTGCAGCATTGTAACCCCACGACCTAACCTCGCCATTAATACTTCGGCAATTTCTTCGGGCTGTTCTGATACAATGATTACGGCCTTTGATTCATTTAAACCTTCAACAGTTATATCGATTACCTTAAAAGCAATAAAATACGTTATAAGAGAATACATTGCTTTGTCCCAACCGAAAACAACTCCGGCACTGGACAAAATAAAGATGTTAAAAAACAACACTATTTCCCCTATTGAAAACCCTGTCCTCTTATCTAGAATTATGGCCACAATTTCTGTTCCGTCAAGGGAACCTCCATAACGGATAATCAAACCGACACCTATACCTAAAATAATACCGCCAAAAACAGAGGCCAACAGGACATCTTTGGTTATTCCCGGTATCGGGTGAAGCAATGTGACACCTAGCGCCAGAGCAATCACCGAAAACAGCGTTGACAATACAAAAGTCTTACCGATTTGTTTATAGCCAAGGACGAGAAAAGGTAAGTTTAACAAGAAAATAAATGCGCCTAACGGAAGTTTTGTTAAATGGCTTAATATTATGGAAATGCCTACTATACCGCCATCAATTATATTATTAGGTACCAGAAATATTTCCAGACCTACGGAAGCCAATATCGCACCCAACAATAAAAACAAATACTTTTCAACCAATTTTAGGACGTTTTTGCTTTCAGCAGACATTTTTGCCTCCTTTACATGGTTTTTTTCTGCATATTATAAATTATACTATAAATTGCATTGTTTCTCAAGGCAATACTGTTTCTGCCCGGCATACATGACAAGGAATTGCTCAAGTAGCCTGACCGTTTGCAAATGTGTTAATATTTTCCCAGAGTATTTTTTGGGGGAAAATTAAAAGGAGCTTTGAGTTTTTCGTTAAATGTCGCAGCATTTAACACACAAAGCCCCCAACATACATGCATAATGATTATAGCATATTTGGGCAGAAATATTAAGGACTATAGGGCTAATGTTTCGAGCTTTTCATAAGGCCATACAAGCCCTATTCAGCGTGCGACAGCGAACTGGCGCTGCGAGACATGGAAGATGACGTTGCTGTTGAAAAGGCGGAGACGGCAGTTATGTGTTTCAACACTGAAGCGATGGATGCGGAGTTCCGGGAAAAAGGGCAACAGGTAACAGGGGCATTAAGGTCGGTACTCTACAAACTTTTTGAAAACAATGAACGAGTTGACCTTTACGGGTTCGATTAACTTGTTCCACCGGACGGTATATTGGGCAGTTTGGCCAACTCAGGGATAACAACAGGGACAGACTGTTCCAGAGCAGAATGGCCGTAAAAAGTTAAAATAAGTTACAAACAGAGTAACAAAGGCAACACGGAGTTAAAACCTTGTGTAGACCCATAGTTGCCCTTAAAAGTCCTGTTGAGATGCTCAATTATTTGTTTGAGTGGCCTGAATTCCCTGGAAACATGATCTCATCGTTAGTAATCCACATCAAAGTGGATGCCGTGGTGGGCAAAGAAATGCTGAACAAGAAGGTAAATTGGGTTACCGTCAACCACAATCGTAAGGTCATCATGAATGTCTTTTAACTTACCCAAGAAGTTTGTCAATATCCTTAACGGCGGAGAGAGGATCCCGGTTAGTGAAAACAGCATACGTTGGCAACAAAAAACCGGTGCTAAGAAATCGCTCAAATCAGCGAAAACTCTTACCACCAGTAAAAATTTCCAAACAACTAAATATCCTTATCTGTCAAAGTCTGACAAACCTCCAACCCCTACTCCCACTCAATAGTGGCCGGGGGCTTGGAGGTGATGTCATAAACGACACGGTTAATGTCCTTGACTTCGTTGACTATCCTTGAAGAAATGCTTTCCAGCACATCGTAGGGAATCCTGGCCCAGTCGGCAGTCATACCGTCGTGGCTGGTTACGGCACGGATAACACAGGTGTAACTGTAGGTTCGCTCGTCGCCCATGACACCGACGCTGCGCATAGAAGGAAGAACAGCAAAAAACTGCCAGATCTCCCGGTATAACCCAGCTTTAATTATTTCTTCGTGTAAAATAGCATCTGCCTCCCGCAATATGTTGAGCTTTTCTTCAGTGATCTCACCCAAGATGCGTATGGCCAGGCCGGGGCCGGGGAAAGGCTGGCGCCAGACGATGCGCTCCGGTAATCCCAACTGTTCGCCGACCTGTCGCACCTCATCTTTGAAAAGCCACCGTAAAGGTTCAACCAGGTCAAATTTCATGTCCTGCGGCAGGCCGCCCACGTTGTGGTGGGATTTGATCACTGCCGCCGTATCGGTACCACTTTCTACAACATCAGGATATAAAGTGCCTTGCACAAGAAAATCTATTTCCCCCAGTTTACGGGCTTCTTCTTCAAAAACACGGATGAATTCGTTCCCGATAATCTTCCTTTTTTGCTCCGGGTCGGTAACTCCTTTAAGTTTGTTGAGGAACCTTGCCGAAGCATCAACGGCGACCAGGTTTATATGGAACTGGTCCCGAAAGGTTTGTATAACCTGCCGGGCCTCATCTTTTCGCAAGAGGCCGTGATCGACAAACACACATGTTAACTGGTCCCCAACGGCTTTATGCACAAGGGCGGCAGCCACAGATGAATCAACCCCGCCACTTAATGCGCAGAGAACCTTCTTATCGCCTACTTTTTCCTTTACTTCCCGCACAGCCTGTTCGACAAAGGATTCCATGGTCCAATCAGCGTGGCACTGGCAAACGTCCAACAGGAAAAACTCCAGCATTCTCTGCCCCTGGGGGGTATGTACCACTTCCGGGTGAAACTGGACGCCATAAAGTTTCTTCTCATCATTGCCAAGGGCTGCCACAGGAGTGTTTTCCGTCCAGGCGATAGACTTGAAACCTGGTGGCGGAGCAGCAACAAAATCGCCATGGCTCATCCAGACCTGAAGTGTTTCAGGCAACCCTTTAAACAGCGGGCTGTCAGCATCTAAGACCTGTAACAATGTTTTCCCGTATTCACGATTATCGGCCCGGCTTACGTTGCCACCGAGCATCTGGGCCATCAACTGCATACCATAACAAATACCCAAGATAGGAATACCTGCTGCAAAAATTTCTTTGTCGCAGACGGGCGCATTTTCCGCATAAACACTGGAAGGCCCGCCGGAAAAAACAATACCTTTCGGATTAATGGCTTTTAACCTGGCAACAGGAGTGTAATAGGGCAGGATTTCGCAGTAAACGTGACACTCCCTAATTCTCCGGGCAATTAACTGGGTATACTGCCCGCCAAAATCCAGAACAATGACCATTTCCTTCTGTTCCAACATGATCTGATGATGTCCTCCTAACTGTGGTAAATTTCTTCCTTCAAAACATATATTTCCTGCAAATGCCTGTATTTTTCATCATAATCCAGGCCGTAACCAACTACAAACTCATCGGGAATGACAAATCCGTTATAATCCACGTGCACCTCAGTCTTTCTGCGGTCAGGTTTATCCAATAAAGTGCATACTTTTACCGATGCGGGGCCCCTGGATTTCAGTATCTCCACCAGATACTTTAAAGTAAGCCCGGAATCGATAATATCTTCCACGATTAAAACGTGTTTGTTTTCCACGCTCTGGTCCAAATCCTTAAGAATCCTGACGACCCCGGAAGACTCTGTTGTCGCGCCATAACTTGATACAGCCATGAAGTCTATATTAATAGGAATCGTAATTTCCCGAATCAGGTCAGCCATAAAAATTACGGCGCCTTTAAGAATGCCAATTACCAACAAGTCTTTGCCTGCATAGTCTCTAGAAATTTGCTCTCCCAGTTTCTTCACTTTAGCTTTGATTTCATTTGCTCCTACCAGACAATTTTTCAAGTCCTGTTGCATACCGATCCCCCTTCGTATCTACCATATCCGCGTAATTATATCAGAATGTTTCTGGATCTGTCAATGTACTGTGCCATATTTCATTGCCTGTCATCGCTTTGTCAAAACCGCCACAATGGTATCCCATGCCTTTTTAAAAGTCTCGTGTTGTCCCGCAGTAGTCTTATAATTCCCATACTGCTCTTTTAAATACCCCTCAGTCAGCAAGATAACCTCCTTTTGGATATCGGGAAAACTTTCGCATACTTTTCCGGCAAATTCATAAGGCGTTTGATCATATGAACGGGTAATGCCCTTACTTTCCAAAAGATATACCATATCCAGGTAATAATCCCTGACACGCCCTTCATCCATTAACTGCATCTTTTGCCTTAACTCTCTCCAGAAAAAAATTACCCTGATCAAAATAAGAGCAATTATAAAGCCACCCGCAAAGAAAAGAATCCGTTCCCAGGGACCCTCCTGTACCCCTTCTTCAAATGTAACCACCATATTCTCTACCTGTGTACCGTCATCTTCCGCCGAGGCGGCCGCCTCTACGGCAACCGATTCATTCTGAACTGTCGGCATATTGAAAGACGGAGTGGGTTCAAAGGGTACCCAGCCATATTCACCAAAATACACTTCTACCCAGGCATGGGCATCCCCTTCCTTGACCATATAAGTTCCTGTCTGTGCATCATAGGTTCCGGTGGCAAACCCCTTAACCCATCGGGCAGGAATACCCAGTGTTCTAAGCATCACAACCATGGCGGTTGAGTGATAAGTGCAGTACCCTTTTTTCAGGTCAAACAGGAAATAATCCACCACATCCCGGCCCTCTTTGGGAGGCTGTACTTCCAGGGTATAAGGAAAATTATGAGATAAATACCTCTCTATGGCCTTGGCCTTGTCATAAGGGGAAAACAATCCCTTGGTGATCTCCACCGTTTTTTCCCTGACCCTTTCCGGCAGGTTTTCGGGGAGCTGTAAGTAGTTTTTTAACGGCTCCCGGTCATAATCAACCCTTACCCTACGCAGTTGCTTTTCGCTGAATTCCGGAATATAAGAAACCACTTTATAGTGAGCGCCGGATTTCATTTCTCTGGTGTATAAATTACCACCCCCGTCAATCCAGAAAAACCTGTCCGGGACCATTACTTTTTCAGGTGGACTGGCCGTGAAAATAACTGTTGATGATAGCTTAGGTGCCAGAGTAAACACCTGCTCTATCCTTTGGGTGGGAACATTGGGGCCGTATGGATTTGGCATATTTTCAGATTCCCGGAAAATTTCCTTCATTTTAAAAGAATTTACCCAGCCCTTGCCGTTATAATAATCGGCGCTTTCGCCACGCCAGTAAAAAGGCCTGGGGGACCTGACGGACATCACCAGCTCATCGGAACTTCGGACGGTCCCTTTTAATTCAAAGGTTTCGAGCCTGTCCCAGAACTTATGAAAACCGTCTCCTTCAACGGTCTTCTGTCGAGTCATCGCCGGTCTGGCAATTTGCACCGCCTTTTGCATAATTTTTCCTTTAGCCCATTTTACCGGTCTGGAACTTACAGCCAGACCCGTCCCATGATACGGCGCCAGCAAAGCCAAAACAATAACTACCGAGGTTATCACCAAGTTGGTAGCAACCCACCGCCTGGCAAACGCCCTTTGGTTACCTGTTTCTTTAAACTCAGGGCGTGAAATCAGGTATAAGTAAAAAGTCTGGCTCCTTAACAACAATACAGACACTATATGGGCTACCACCCAAAAAGAAATGTCCACTTTAGCAGAAGCAATTTCCGCACCCAATAACAGTGCACTGGCAGCAGTCAGCTCCGTCAGGCTTTTTCTTTCCAGAAGGTAATAAGCGAGAAGATACACGAGAATGGCATAAAAAATAAAAATAAAAAAGAAAATCGTTTCAGGTCGGCCAGTGTTACCTGCTCCGTTATCTATAAGAGGCAAGCTCAATAACTCTACCGTCGGCGGCCCGTTATGGCTAAAAAAATTGAAAAATACCACTCCAATAATGTATGACACAGACATAATCTTGTATAACGCATTCAGCCACCAGCGACGGCAGTAAAAATCCAATACGACGGCAAACACAACCAGGACTGTAACAATAGAAAAAGCGTAACCCTGAGAAACAGTCCCAAAAGCAAGGAAAGTAATTCGCCGGAGGGTTTCCATGTAACCGAAAATCAGGAAGGGAATCAGGAGCCATTCTCGCCAATGTTTAACCAGCTGCATGTTGCACCCCTCCAAACAGTATTTGCAAGCTGGTGTCTTTGTCAATTAACAACACCTGAATACCCATATGCCGAATTCGGGACACAGCCAGGTCACGGGCCTGGATATCGATATCTCCGTCCTCAAAAGTCTCCAACTTTAACAAGGCCACAAACACCTTGTAACCTTTACCGGTAAACATGGATAATGTCTGCACCAATCCCGCCTCTAGGTCAGGTGTAATGAGAATCAACATATCCCCGGGAGGATGATACAAGCCTTCTTTTATTAGAGCTTCGGTGAAGGCATTAGGCACTGTTCCCCTGGAGGCTCTGGCTAGAAAATCCAGTATCAGGCTTAAATGGCCTTTTGAACGGTTCGGGGGAATAGCCAACAGGCTGTCGGAACACAGAACCATACCTACATTTAAGCCCTCCCGTATAGCTGTAGCAGCCAAAGATGCAGCAACATGCAGCCCCCGTTCAAAGGAATTGTCATAGCCTTTAAAAGTGTGCTTTGGCGAGGCCAGATCCACAAAGATTAGCATCTCATTCATCATACTCTGCTCATATTCCTTAACCAGAAAACGCTGGGCCTTTAAGGACGCCTTCCAGTGAATCCGGTTTAAAGAGTCCCCGGGATTGTAGGCCCTTACACCCCTGAATTCAGAAACATGCCTGCCAGGTCTTACAGACCAGACCCGGTCGCCTTCCCTGGCATCAATGCAGCGCAAACAACTCTTCCCCAAAAAATCAGCCCGCGGTCTTATCAATAAATTCAACCGGTTTTCAATAACCTTGGAACTATAAAAAAGGCCAAAAATATCTCCTGCCTGCACTGTCATCCTGCCCCATTGGAAAAAACCGCGCAAACTGCATTCCAGGGGGATTTGAAATTCCTTTTTTTCATAAGACTTCAGGTGGAAACCAAAGGATGCCTCCCTGTTTTCCGGTCCGAAAGCATCGGGCAATTCCATGCTGCAGTGAACCCAGGGCAATGGCAAAAAGAATGTATTCTCTACTTTAAGCTTTATAAATATAACTTTACCTACTTCGGAACGGTTAGTATCCAGAGTTGCTTTAATCTTTACCCCGGCCAAAACTTTTACCCAGACCAAGGATACAGCCAAGACTCCAATACTGGCATAAAGAATAAAGTAAGGTAGACGTCCGCCTACCAAACCGGCGTATATATATGCCATTATTAACCATAACAAGCCTTTGGCTACACCGGACAGTTTCATAATAATTCGACCCCTTTTTAAAGAGAAACGGGAATTTTATTCAATATATCCCTGATAATATCTTCCTGGGTGTATCCTTTAAAATGAGCTTCCGGTTTTAAAACCAACCGATGGGCTAAAGTAGGAACGGCCAGAGTTTTTATGTCATCCGGAATCACATAATTGCGCCCTTCAGTCCCGGCCATTGCCTTCGAGCATTTCAACAGGGCCAGCGAACCTCTTGGGCTTGCTCCCAGAGAAACGTCAGGATGCTCCCGGGTGGCTTGCACTATTTTAACTATATAATCCTTCAGAGAATCCTCAATATATATTTCGCCCACCTTTTTCTGCAATTCCGCAATTTCCTCCAACTCAAAAACCTGTTCAATAGCTGCTATTGGGTGTTTCTTTTCCAGCCGTTCCAGAATTTCCATTTCCTCTTCGTAAGTTGGATAGCCCAGCCTGGCTCTGACCAGGAAACGGTCTAACTGAGCTTCCGGTAGCGGGTAGGTGCCTTCGTATTCTATTGGGTTCTGGGTAGCCAAAATCATGAAGGGTTTTGGAAGTTCATAGGTTATTCCGTCAACTGTTATCTGTTCTTCCTCCATACATTCCAACAAGCTGGCCTGGGTTCTGGGCGACGTACGGTTTATTTCATCAGCCAAAACCATCTGGGCCATAATTGGCCCTGGCCTGAATTCAAAATCCATTGTCTTTTGGTTATAAACGGATACCCCTAAAATATCTGAAGGTAGCAGGTCTGGCGTAAATTGAATCCGCTTAAAGGAACAGCCAAGAGATTTCGCCAGTGTTCTAACCAGCATAGTTTTCCCCATGCCGGGGACATCTTCCAGGAGCATATGCCCTTTACAAAGTAAAGTAATTAATATTAAACGAATAACATCTTCTTTACCCACGATAACCTGCTCAATGTTTTTCATCAGTTTAGCAGCAAGTCTTTGCAGTTTGTTCATAATATTACTCCTTTACTGGCAAGTTATTCCTCCCATACCAATGTACTGTTTCGACATTTCGTGTCTATTTCCTCCAAACTTCAGCGCACAAAAAAACCGCCTACACAGGCGGTTCCACTTCAAAGGCTGTATCGTAATCAAAACTTACTTCGATTTTAAGTTTATCCTGGGGATTGGTTTTGCTTACTGCCGTAACTACTCCCCTGGTAAGCAAACCACTGCCCCGGTCAATCCAGAACTCATAAACAAAGTCTTTCCACAATATTTCCAGATAAGAATCTCCGACAATAGGCTTGACGGTATATTTCCAAACCTTTTCCTCCCTGTCCTTTACTATGCCGTCATACGTAACCTCAACTATTTCCCGGTAACTAAAATTAGCCAATGGATTTAATTCAGCAGCAAAAATCTCCTGCTGGTTTAACTGGTTATCCTTGATCTTAATCCAGTCGCCGGAAACCTGGTCCTTTGTATAAGTTGTACTACCGATCTGGTAAAACTCAATATCAGATTCCGTTATCCGGCCTTTGATATAAATCCTGTCTTTCCCTTTCCGGCGGCCTTCAATATCGGTATAAACCCCTTCTTTGCCGCTAATGATGGTTTTCATCTGCAGGCGGTAAATAAAACTTCCGGCACGGGCCGTGTCATTCAAGGCCTTGGCTATTACAGTCCTGGGCGGTAGAGCAGGTTTGTGAGGTATAATCCGGTAACTTAGATAAAGCAGGCAGAAAAAAACAAGGACAGCAACAATAAACCGTCTCCTGTTTAAATTGACAGTCGCAAAAAAATTCCTCATAAAACCTCCCCCCTTCCAGCATTTTATTCTCCGGTACCAGGTTTTATGCGCCAATCACCGAATAAAAAATTCGGTCAATATGGAAACCGAATATGAAAACAAGGGACCAAAGTCCCTTGCCGTACTTACTCTCGACAGCCCCTTATCTCAGCGGGAGCTTTCCAGAGTTAACAAAGCTGTTTTAATGTCCAGGCTTGCCCCGGTAAAACCTCCCAGCCCACCGTTGCAGGCTATAACCCGATGGCATGGAATGACCAAAGGAAGCCTGTTTCTTTTTAATGCCCCGCCCACTGCCCTATAACCTTTAGGCTTGCCTATGGCGCAGGCTATATCCCTGTAACTTCTCGTTTGGCCGTAAGGTATTTCCCGGGCGGCGCTATATACTCGCAACTGAAAATCAGTAGCCCACGAAAGGTCCAGTGGCAGTGAACTGAAATCAACACGCCGGCCGGCAAAATATTCTCCGGCCCAAACAACAAACTTGTCCAGCAGACCGTTCCCTGTGTCCGGCCAACCACTTCCTTGCCTTTCAAGAAAAGGAAATTCGCGAGCTAAAGCCGCCCACACTCCTTCTGAATTAACCTGTGGCAAAACCACGGTTGCCAGCCCTTGTACCGTGGCGACAGCGCCCATATACCCCAGAGGAGTGTTGAAAATCACGTATTGGCAATTAACTGTACAGTTTCTCATAATAACCTGGCCTTGTTAATAAAAAGTTCAAACTCACAGTTTAACAGGCTGGCTGCCCTACGGCATAAAAGCATCCGGGTGAGAAAAATTTCAAAATACTCCATCACTGAACAAATCTCCAGATCTATGCTCAAATCCATGATAATTTTCCGGTTAACACCGTCCACTTTCAGCTCCGATAAATCTACGGCATAGTTTACCCGGTCTCTGGTAGTAAAAGTTGCAAAATCGGTTTTCCTCACCCGTGACCGGTGTACATCAGCTTTATCGGCAATCATTACAGCAGCGCCTACAGGACTTACGGGACTGCCGTTTCTCTCCTCATGATTGCCAATCGCCGAAACGACCACGGCAATTTCTTCCGGCGGCATACCCATTTTAAATAAAAAAGTAAAAGCCAAAACCCCTCCGGTTCTACCATGATCATACCGGTTGATTACGTTCCCTACATCATGCAGGTAACCCGCAATACCGGCCAGCTCCTGCTGTCTTTTCGGGTAACCTAACGCCTTAAGTATTTTGGCGCTGTTACGGGCTACCGTTTCAGCATGCTGATAATTGTGTTCTATAGCGCCCATCTTACCGAGGTACATGTTAGTCTTTTGAAAATAAGTATCTATTTCCGGGTGGTTTTTTATATTTTCAAGGGTAATCAAAAAGGTTCCTCCTCACAGCAAACACCATATGCTTTTTTCAACATTATAGCCAGTATTTATCCCAAAATCAAACCCACAGATATACCCAATGTAAATACCTACGCCCGTTATATCGCTGTCTTAACCAAAAGAGCCGCCGTTTCGGCCCTGCTGAGGCTCATATCCGGACCAAAAGCACCGTCAGGATAGCCCGTCATTATGTGGGCTTGCAAAACCCGGGCCACAGCCTCCCTGGCCCAGTGGCGCTCCACATCAGCCGGCACCTCGGGAGAACTGTCTGTCAGATTCAAGGCTTTGCTGATAATTACCGCCGCCTCAGCCCGGCTTATCTGTTTATCCGGCCGGAAAAGGTTGCCGGCATATCCCTGGATCAAACCTGCTTCTCTTACTGCCGCAATGTATCCCCTGGCCCAATGATTAACCGTATCGGCAAACAGCCAGCCTGCAGACTCCGGTTGCAGCCCCAGCAGGTTGCACAGGGTGACGGCAAATTCCGCCCTGGTTATTTTTTTGCTAGGTTTGAAGGTATTGTCTGCGTATCCCCTTAAAATACCTTTACCAACCAGTTCCACTATAGCCTCCTCCGCCCAGAACCCCGGCGGAACATCCCGGAATAACAGGTCTTGCGGAGCCTTTTGCACTTGCGGATTATGCAAATCCACCTTCAGCAAATTGGAGGAAACAATCATTCCTTCCGGGTCTGCCGCCAAAACCCTGTAATATTTTATGCCATTCTCACTGTCGTAAACCAATCGTTCTGCCTTAGTTTCATTTACAGAAAAAGCCACCGGATAGCCCAGGTTTTCATCAGGCGAATCATACTCAAGTAATGTGTATGAAATTGGGTTATTTTTATTGTCCAGGCCTCTATTCCACTGAAAAATCAAGGTCCGGCTAAAAAACCCGCTTTCTTTCACATTCGTTAAGGCTAATACCGGCGCTGTAGGCGGAACATTGATATTGGCTGTAGGCTGACCCGCCAGTTTAAGCCAGTATTCGTACAAACCAGGGACTTGTGCCGCCAATGGCAAATTCATATTTTCCTGCGGACAGAAGTTATACATATAGGTACTGTACATTCCTGTCCAACGGCCTTTAAATTGAATTATCTTACGGGCATTTGGCGAGCCGAATAACTGTATATAATCGGCTGCCGCTATTTCCGCAGGCTGCCATTCGTGTTCTGCATTAACCCCGACTTGCGGATAGGAGGTTAACCCTCTGATCCTGGCATAATTGGATTTTTTCCAACTGCTGTCGTCCAGGCTTACCTTTTCTTTTTTCCAAAGGTAATACAGGGTAAAATGGTGGCCGTATTCGTGAGCCAGCGTATGGGCCATACCTGTTTCACTGCCGTCGTGCGGATCGGGAAAATAGGCAATGCGCCCGTCATCGGCAAAATACTTTTCCTGCCTACCGTCAGACCATGTCCGGGTGGCAACCCCTCCGTAATACATGCTCACGTAATCGCCCTGATAAATATCAACTTGTTTGAAGTATTTTATTTCCTCGAAATGAGTATTCCGCATCAGCTCGTCCCAAACACTTTTCAGTTTGGCCTTATCAACCCATTTGGGATGGTGGCTGATGATTTTAATCCCGTTTGGTCCTGTATATGTAGCCAAAACAGGGTCATCATAAGGAGAAGGCCCGGCATATGCTTCAACCGTTATCGATACCATTGCAGATAAAAAGAATACAATGACAAAAAGAACTCTGATACCTCTGCTCATGTTTTGTTTGACACCTCTAATCATATTAGTCAACTAGTTACCGGTATATATTTATCTCCCACTGAACAAAAATCCTTCCTCTTTTCGCTCGTTTATACTTTTTAAATAATTGCGATTCCGGCACATAACTGTCAAAGCATAACTGTCTGAACAATCCCACAAATTTCGCTTATAAAAACCTTGAAATAGTTGAAAACTTTTGGATAGGTTGATATGATGAAATAGACAGGTAATTTTCGATAAAAGGAGTAACAAAATGGAAGAAAAAATTCTTCAACTAATTTTGAGTGAAATTAAAGACTTAAAAGTTAATCAGGAAAAAGTATATAGAGAAGTAACCGACATAAAAGAAGGTCAGCAAAGACTGGAAGGCCGTATGGATAAACTCGAAGAAGGCCAGCAAAGACTGGAAGGCCGTATGGATAAACTGGAAGAAGGCCAGCAAAGGCTGGAAGGCCGTATGGATAAACTCGAAGAAGGCCAGCAAAGACTGGAAGGCCGTATGGATAAACTGGAATCCAAAATCGAGACTGAGATTACAGATAAAATTCGGGCTCTTTACGATTTCCGCGAAGTCCAGGCCGACATCAACAACCGCATTATCACCACACTTGACCGCATTGAAGCCAAAGTAGACGTCCTACAAATGGAAACAGCCCAAATCAGAAGAGTGAAATAAATTTCAAAAGCCATCTCAGCTTCTTCAAGGGTCAAAGCCTGGTAGACCTTCTTCAAATCAGCCATTAATACTTTCTATTCCTTATTCGGTAATTATGGGTAAAATCTTGTCCGCGATTTTGCTGACCATAGCTGGTGAAACATGCAGAATCACAAGCGGTCTTGCTGCTTGATGATATTCTTAGTGGTAAAAAATAAGAATACTTAAGACTTTGTGATGCATTAGTAATTTTTATCTATGAAAATCTTCTCATGTAAAAAACAAAAACCCGCAATTCCTTGCGGTTGTATGCTTCCTCGTGGAGCCGAAGATGGGATTTGAACCCACGACCTACGCATTACGAGTGCGTTGCTCTACCGCTGAGCTACTTCGGCAAATTAATTGTCACGAAGTATATTATACAACAATCTGCACACAAATTCAACTTGGGTTGTCCTGGTTCTCGAGAAAATATTTGTTATCGGATAACCTTTACAATATACAGATCTTCATGCTTTGACAGGTCTATTTCCCTGTAGACAGCCGCCGGGCTGTTCCCTGTCTGCTCCAGACGGATTATTGGCCTGGTATGGCTGCCCCTGTTCATGTCCACCACTGTGCCAATTTCGCCGGAATTAAGCCGCACCTTCGTGCCAAGAGGATAAATAGCAATTTTATCAAGAAAAATATGCAAAACCTCCGGGTCGAACTGTCCCTTGTACTTGACAATAATGTCCACTGCCTGATGCGGATAAAAAGCATTCCGGAAGGGTCGGTCGGCCAGCAACGCGTCAAAAACATCAGCTACCGCCACAATCCTGGCAAAATAATGAATTTGTTTTCCCCCTATAGAATTAGGATAACCTGATCCATCTAACCGCTCGTGATGCTGCAGGGCAACGACAGCCGCTTCTTCCGGCAAGCCGGCGATAACGCTGAGCATTTCGTAACCCCAGCAGGGATGTTTTCTCACCTGCCTAATTTCTTCAGGAGATAAAGGGCCTGTTTTATATATGAGGTTTTTATCAACCCGCTCCATGCCAATATCATGCAGCAAAGCCCCGATGCCCAGATTATGCAGCTCATTCTTACTCAGGTTAAGGTAGAAACCCATCAACAGGGACAGCATGCATACATTGACGGAATGGTCAAATGTATAGGAATCATATGACCTGACTCTGGTCAAATTGGCCATTAGATTCCGGTGTCGCAGCACCTGTTTAAGCACTTCCCGTACAGCCTTACGGGTAGACCCCACTTCCAATTCATCGGTCAGGGTAATTTGATTAAACAATTTTTTCAGGATATTGAAAGTAACATCTTTAGTTTTCATCGATACCGCAGAAGTTAAACTATCCTTCACTTTCTGGGCCCCTCGTTTTCAAATTTACTCATTTTTTCTTTATTTCGCCCAAAATCACCCTAATTCCTTCTAAATTTCCGTAATATATCCAAATTCCGGTATTTTCTTCTTTTGGTTCACCCAAGGGGTCCATCAACCAAATAATAGCAGTAATAAAAAGAAAGACCGAATTCCTTGGAATTTCGGCCTCATTGCTGCGGCAAATCTGCCCATTGCTTTTAAAAATTTTTTACCATGCCGAAAGGTATCTTTCCCCTGTATCCGGTAACAACACTACTAACAGTTTTCCTTCCATTTCCTTGCGTTTGGCCACTTCCACCGCGGCATGGGCAGCAGCGCCGGAAGAAATGCCGACAAATAAGCCCTCTTCCTTGGCTAATCGCCGGGCCATAGAAAAAGCCTGTTCAGAAGTTATCTGCATAATTTCGTCAATTATTTTCAGATTCAACACTTCGGGAATAAAGCCCGCTCCTATACCCTGTATTTTATGGGGGCCAGGTTTCCCTCCTGATAAGACAGGCGAATCAGCAGGTTCAACAGCAATAACCTTGACTTCTTTTTTCTTGTTTTTTAATACTTCGCCTACACCTGTCACCGTACCCCCGGTACCTACCCCGCCGACAAAAACGTCTACCTTACCGTCAGTATCTTCCCAAACCTCCAGAGCCGTTGTTTTACGGTGAATTTCAGGGTTCGCGGCATTGGCAAACTGCTGCGGTATAAATGAATTTTTAATTTCCCTGGCCAGTTCTTCCGCCTTTTCCACAGCTCCCCGCATGCCTTTTTCCCCCGGGGTGAGGACCAGTTCGGCCCCATAAGCTTTTAAAATATTTCTCCGCTCAATACTCATAGTTTCCGGCATGGTCAAGATAAGTTTATATCCCCTGGCTGCAGCAACCATGGCCAAAGCAATACCTGTGTTGCCACTGGTGGGTTCTATAATAACTGTGTCTTTATTAATTAAGCCCTGTTCCTCAGCAACCTTAATCATGTAATAACCTATACGGTCTTTTACACTGCCGCCGGGATTAAAGTATTCCACCTTGGCCAGCACCTGCCCGGGCAATCCCTTAGCCACTTTATTCAGCCTGACCAGCGGCGTACGTCCGATTAACTCAGTAACGCTATTAGCCACCTTCATGATATTCCCCTCCAAATGAGCAATTTGATTTCCTACTATTCCGCTATGCTTTTGTGTTATTAGTTTACCATTTGCTTTGGCGCCCAGTCAAGATAATTTTAACTCATTCTGAAGTTTTTTAACCGGCCAGGTTTGAATGTTTAAAAACAACAAGGCAAAAAAAGAGGATAAATTTTCCCCCGAGGGAACAATTTATCCTCTTTCACTTTGCTGTTAACGGACTTCCCTTTTACATCATCGGAGGCATGCCGCCGCCAGGCATACCTGCAGCATTGTTTTCTTTCTCAGGCTTATCCGCAACTATGGTCTCAGTGGTCAGCAGCATTGCGGCAATACTTGCAGCGTTTTGCAGTGCGGAGCGTGTTACTTTAGCCGGGTCAACAATACCTGCGGCAATCATATCAACATACTCCTCAGTTGCTGCATTAAAGCCAACACCTGCAGGCTGCTCTTTCACTTTTTCCACAATGACGGAACCTTCCAGACCGGCATTGTTGGCAATCTGACGAACCGGTTCCTCAAGGGCCTTCTTGACTATATCAATACCGGTCTTAACATCGCCTTCAGCTTCAATCTTATCTAATGCAGGAATAACGCTAATGAAGGCTGTTCCACCACCGGGTACAATACCTTCTTCAACAGCAGCCCTGGTAGCGTTAAGAGCGTCTTCAATGCGCAGCTTCTTCTCTTTCATTTCCGTTTCGGTAGCAGCGCCTACTTCGATAACAGCTACGCCACCGGACAGCTTAGCCAGGCGCTCCTGCAGTTTTTCACGGTCAAAATCGGAAGTGGTTTCTTCGATAAGAGTTTTAATCTGGGCAATGCGCTTTTCAATGTTTTCCTGCTTGCCCTGACCGCCAACGATAACGGTTTCTTCCTTCTTAACCTTAACCTGGCGGGCCCGGCCAAGCATGTCTATAGTTACGCTGTCCAGCTTAACGCCCACTTCTTCGGATGCAACCTGGCCGCCTGTCAGAATAGCAATATCCTCCAGCATAGCCTTGCGGCGGTCGCCGAAGCCAGGAGCTTTAACGGCAACACAAGTGAAAGTTCCCCTCAGTTTGTTAACAACCAGGGTAGCCAGTGCTTCGCCTTCTACATCTTCAGCAATAATTAACAGTGGCTTGCCTGCCTGAACAACCTTCTCCAGAACCGGCAGAATGTCAGCAATAGCGCTGATTTTCTTGTCGGTAATGAGGATATACGGGTCATTCAGCACAGCTTCCATTTTATCGGTATCAGTAATCATATAAGGAGATATGTATCCCCTGTCAAAGTTCATACCTTCAACTACATCAAGAGTAGTTTTCAGGCCTTTGGACTCCTCAACAGTGATGACACCGTCTTTACCTACTTTTTCCATTGCTTCAGCGATTAACTGACCGATTTCTTCATCAGCTGCGGAAATAGAAGCAACTTGCGCAATAGCCTGTTTATCTTCAACAGGTTTAGCAATTTTCTTGATTTCCTCTACCGTTACATTAACGGCCTTCTCGATACCTTTTTTCAGAATCATCGGGTTAGCGCCGGCAGCTACGTTCTTTAATCCTTCACGGATAATAGCCTGAGCAAGAATGGTAGCTGTTGTGGTACCGTCACCGGCAACATCGTTAGTTTTGGTGGCTACTTCCTTAACCAGTTGAGCCCCCATGTTTTCGAAGGGATCAGGTAATTCAATTTCCCTGGCAATGGTTACACCGTCGTTGGTAATTAACGGAGAACCGAATTTCTTGTCCAGTACTACGTTTCTACCTTTAGGGCCGAGAGTTACTCTAACAGCTTCAGCTAAAGCATTAACGCCCCTTTCCAGAGCGCGGCGTGCTTCTTCGCGAAATAAAATTTCTTTAGCCACTTGTCTTACCTCCTTTTATCATTTTTATTCCATAATTGCCAGAATGTCGCGCTCGTTGAGGATCAGGTGTTCCTCATTGTTTAGCTTGATTTCTGTTCCGGCATACTTGGAGTAAATAACCTTGTCCCCAACTTTAACTTCCAGGGCAAGTTTCTGGCCGTTTTCCAGAGTCCTACCGGTACCAACGGCAATAACTTCTCCCTGCTGAGGTTTTTCCTTGGCAGTATCGGGTAGAACAATGCCGCTGGCAGTTTTCTCTTCGGCAGCCAAAGGTTTGACTACCACTCTGTCACCCAATGGTTTAATCATTTCTCTAACCCCTCCTTGCGATTTATTGTTTTTATTATATTATTACCAATTTTGTTAGCACTCATTCGTTGTGAGTGCTAATACATTAATAATAATATAAAATAGGTATTTCAAAATCAAACCGGTTTTTTAACTGTTTTTTCGAGATATTTTCCTCTAATCCCATTTCATGTTTATTTTCCACTTTATTTCTCGTTATAACACATATTTTCTTGCGATAACTTAACTTGGTATAACAACTATTTTATGGAACCGAATTTGCTCCCGAATAATATAAATTTCCTACCGCCCCCATTTTTATACGTATTACAGAAAAAAAGACCTTGGCAGGTCAACTTGTAAAATAATTGCTCACGTACCCATTCTGTTGGGCAATGATATCTAGAAAAACCGTTGCAGCATCTTTTAAACCTGTATTACCGGCTTCCTCACCGGTACTGAAGACCTTAAGATAGGTTTTGCACTCTTCACAGGCGTGAATCTGATAATCAGGTGTTTCTTCAATAAATATGGTTTTCAGTGTCGTATGTTCTTCGTTCAGGCAATTGGGACAGGCCAGCCTTTTGAACAACCATTGACGGTCACATAGGCTGCACTGTAAAAACCTTTTATTATCCTCTTTAATCCAGGCATATCTGGCTTTATGTCCGCATATAGGACAGTAATTCTTTTGCCATTTTTCATTTTTTGTACAGGGACCGGCCAAACGGGCATAAGCCTTCATAAAAGGCCTGGCAGTGCATTCAAGCATGAAATTCACCGTCATCCTGTTAAGCCGGTTTTCCTTAACCAGCCGCTCAATGTCCTTATCATTCCCGGAAACATAATCGTTGACAAGCCGATCAATGGCATGTCCGGCCACATCTATGAGGGTTTTCACCTGACTCCCGACCTGCGGTCTCTTCCCTTCAAGCAATTTACATAAGTTCCAGAATATTTCTCTGCAAAGGTCTCTATCTATTGCCGGTTTAACAAGGGTAAACAGGGGTATCCCCTCAGCATAATGCCGGTTTAAAATGCTGTCTGTTATCTCCATTTCAGGCAGCCGTATTTTGGCAGTATAACCGTTTAACAGGTTATCCATTTCTTCGTAAAATGCAAGCAGTTCCCTGGGCAGGTTAACTACAGTCAATGATTTCAACTCCTTTATTTTGTGCAAGGGGAAGGTTGGGGCAGGGTTGTCCCTGCCCCGGAAATGTATAACGGAAATGTATAATAAGAGAACTAAGCAGGATTTCAGATTATACCTGGCCGGCATACAGCATCACATATCTCATCAGGAAGCCGCCAACCAGGACTGATAAACCGGCCAGAGTGGGCATCGTCATCTTTAAAGCCGCATGCCCCCTGGCCGTAAACAGTTCATAAATCTCCACGGCAAAAGGTACCAGCAAACCCAGCACCACCATACCCAGCCAGAAAAACATGGCATAGGAACCGGTCAGAATAACGGAGGCTGCCTGTGGTGCATTAGATTTCAGCGACGCCAGAAGCATGATTAACACAATTACCTCGAATATAATTACTATCAGATCTGCCTTAGCCAGCTTTTTGATGACATCGCTGTCTCCTTCCTTCCAGACATATACCAGCATCAAGGCCGCCATACCTGTAGATGTGGCGGAACAGCGATTTTATCCAGGACCCAATCCCAGTCCTTTTCTTCCCATTTATCACTGCCGGGGGCCCTGTACAGGGGTTTTTTCACCCTTTTTTCATTGTCATGCACCTGGTACACGGCAGCGCCCTTGCTGCACAAGGCGCCCTGGTTGATGGGGTGGTCAGGATCCCCTTCCGTATTAATCAGCCTGCCGTTTTCAGCATATGTCAGTATCCCGCACCCCACACTGCAGTAAGGACAGATAGTGGGTGTCGCCTGGGCGGATTTGATCTTTAAATTTTTCACCTGCGCCTGGACCGAAGAGAGGTCAAATCCCAGGTCCCCCAGAATTACGGTCAACGTTGATGCTCCTGTCAGTTTCAGAAAACCTCTTCTGGATATTTCCATTTGCCGTTCCTCCCTTCTGAATTTTAAAACTTTGTTAGGTGAAACTAAAAAAAAGGCAGCCGGGGTAACCCCCTGTTTTATCACTGTTTCTTTCATTATCCCGGCTGCCAGAAGGCGGCCAATAGTTCTGCTAAACTGCCAGCAACATGATATAACGCAGGAAGAAGCCGCCGAGCAGGACCAGAAGTGCCCCGGCCAGTACAAGCCCTGTCCCGGCATGAGGTTTCTTCAAGCTGTACCGTTGGATAAAGAGGGGCAGAATCAACCCTGTGAAAATAAACCCAATCCAGAAGAACACAGCATACTTGCCAACCAACAGGTTTTGCAGCGCATCGGTCCATGGCGCAGCCAGGAACAAGGCAATAACCAGCACCATCACCACTGCTATTTCAATAAGGATTAACGCATTATCTCCTTTTTCAATCTTCCCCATGGCATCGTGGTCATCATGTTTTGTTAACACCATCATTACCAGAATGGCGGCCAAACCGGTAGAGGTAGCTGAAACCGTAAACAACACCGGCAAAATCGGCGTAGTCGCCCAGACCGGTACAGAGGTGGCTGACAGCAGCACCCCGGTATATGCGGCTACCCCCATAGCAAAGGGCAGACCCAGAACGCCCAAGGTTTTTCTCAGTTTTTCTCTGCCGGCCAATGCAGGCAAAACAGGCAGGTTCCGGGCAAATTTTTCTTCAGCCAGCCAAAACAGCGGATAAGCCACCCCGCACAGGCAGGAGAAAATCACCAGAATCCAGACGCCCCAGGACATAACCGAACCCGGTTCAAAAACAATGCGGGTCGTGGGATTGAACTGGAACATCAGATGCCAGAACCTCAAGGGTTGGCCCAGGTCAATGACCAGCATCAAAAGCCCTATAACAATGGGAATGAGTACCACATAAGAGCTGAGGCGGGCTACGTCCCTCAGTTTTCCCTTGCTAAACAGGTCAGCAAAGACGCCAACATAGAATGCCGCTGCTGACATGCCGCCGACAAACAGGTACAGCGCTACGGGTAACCCCCAAACTAATTCTCTACTCACCCGCTTGCACCCCCTTATCCTGAGTTATCCCGACAGAATTATCATCATCCCGGAAAACTTTACGCAGCGGCCCGGCAATCACTGCTCCCGCCGTAACCAAACCCATTGCCCATTTCAGTAGCACATCGCCTGTTGCAACTTTGGGGTTTTCCATAAAACCCATTTTCAGGGGATGATCGGGCAGAATGTAAATCACTTTCAGGCCGCCAAGCTCTTTATTCCCATAGATATTGGCATTTGTGTAACCCTGTTTTTTCAGTTGGCCCAGTCTTTCGTTCGCCTTTATGAGCAGTTCTTCTCTTTCGCCGAACTGCACTGCCCCCGTAGGGCATGCCTCTGCACAGGCTGTAGGTTTGCCTTCCGCCATACGTTCCTTGCAAAAGGTACACTTTTCCACTACCCCGGATTCTTTATTTTCTCCCGGTATAGCATAAGGGCAGGCCACTACACAGTTTCTACAGGCAATGCACACATCTCCGTCTATTAATACGACCCCGTCCTCTCGCTTAAAGGCAGCGCCGGTGGGGCATACTGCCACACAGGAGGGCTCATTGCAGTGCATACATTGCATCTTGACCTTGTACAGGCCGCCATTGTCCTTGTCTTCTTTCTTATAAAATTTAACAGCCGTCCAGTTGTCCCCGTTGGTGAACTTGGAATTCTTGTAGGGGGCGGGCAGGTTATTTTGCTTTTTACAGGCCGTTACACAACTGGCACATCCAATACACCGGGTCACATCGATAAACAAGGCTTTACTGTCTACGCCGGGAATTGCTGTGTATTCGACCGTTGTGGCCGAGGCAATACCTGTGGCCAGGCCGCTCACCAGGGAACCGGCAGCAGTTAGGCCGGATAGTTTCAGAAAAGTACGGCGACTGACTCCCATTGTGATCCCTCACTCCCTTCTTCTGCTCAGTATCTTTTCATGACATCTCTATTTCCTGACAGACAATCTCCGCCACTCTGGGCAAAACGGCCCGAATCTCAGGGGTCAATTCCAGGCCCCAGTCAATGAGTTTGGGTTGAATTCCGATGACCACTGTCTCCGGGCATTTGTCCAGAAACTTAGCTATTTTCAAAGTTTCGAAGAGATCTATCTGGTGCAGGGAGGTGTTGTGCTTTTTCACCATTGTTTCAACCTGATGAGGCGCAAATCTAAAGATTGCACCCGGCTCCGCCTGAGCATCTACGGCATCAATGACAATCAATTTATCGGCTTCCTGGATGACTTCAAGTAGATCAATGCCCGCCACCCAGCCGTCATGAAGCCGTACATTGGAAGGCAGGTTATAACTTTCCAGTTCTTTCAGACTGTGGACGCCTACCCCCTCGTCTTTTAAAAGAATGTTCCCCACACCCAGGACCAGAATCTTCTTGTCAGCGGTGGCCATGCTATCACCCGGCCTTCCCTAAACTACCCTGAACTTTTTAATTTCGTTGGTATCCGGGTGAATCAGATGTACCGCACATGCAACGCACGGGTCAAAGGACCGTACAATCCGCACCAGGTTGATAGGATTTTCGGGATCAGGAACAGGAGCTCCGACCAATGCCTGTTCAACAGGCCCCTTTACACCTTCGTCATCTGCAGGAGAACAGTTCCAGGTAGTGGGGACTACCATTTGGTAATTCTTGATCTTATAATTTTCAATCACTCCGAAATGGCCGAGAGCCCCACGCGCGGCTTCTACCAGACCCATGCCCCGGCCTTTTTCGGGAACAGGCTTCTCGTTGCATACGGGCTCACCGGGTTTCAGTTCGCCAACCCATTTGAGCATTGCCTCAGCTATAAGCTTGCATTCCCAGGCCCGGGCAGCGTGCCGCGCCACAGCGGAAGGCCATGCTCCCAGTTTATTTACTAGGTCCATGAAGCCTTTCTCCTGGGTAACTAATTGTCTGGCTAATGGGCCAACTTCCATGGGTTTTCCGTCATAACGGGGAGCCTTTAGCCACGAATAAGCCCCTTCTTTCTTTGCATCGGGTTTTGTCTCGCCTTCATAGGGGTGTTTGCCTGTAGTAGTGTTTTCATACCAGGAGTATTTGACTTCTTCATGAATCTTGTCTGGATCAAGCGGATTAACTTTGGTCAGATCACCGTTAAAGATAGCACCGGCTTTAAGGAATCTGTTGTTAAAGTCGCCGGACTTGCCGAGGTCAAAGTTACCGTAAGACAGGAAATTGCCGCAACCTGCGCCCACCTTCATATCATGCAGCGGCTTGAGAGGCCCTGTTCCGAAGTAAAGAACATCCTTCAGGTATACATTATTAATAAAATCAATGAGTTCCAGCAGTCTGCTCCGGAACGCGGCTATCCTGTCCGGCGTTGGCTGGATAGTCACACCGCCCGCCACATAGGTAACATGGTGGGGCATCTTGCCACCAAAAATCGCCAGCATTTCCTGGGCCTTTTTCCTCATTTCCAGCGCCTGAATGTAATGGTGGACTGCCGTGGTAACCACCGTAGGATCGGCTACAGAAAACTGATCCGGATTGTAACGCGGGGTAAACGGCGCCGTATCTCCCGCCTTTACCAGGGCAACCACTTTGTCCCTGACTTTTAATAAGGCAGGGTCTGCGCCGTTATATTGGGCTATAGCCATAATATCGAGGTAGTCCAATGCGGTCAGATGATAAAAATGCAGAATGTGGGAAGCTATAAAATTAGAACCGGCTACCAAATTGCGGATAATCCTTCCGTTATCAGGCACTTCCGCTCCGAAAGCCATATCCAGTTGCTGCACAGAAGCATGGGCATGTTCGGCAGGGCAAACGCCGCAGCTTCTGGACGTTAAAACAGCGGCGTCCCTGGGATCTTTACCCTGGCAGATTATCTCGAGCCCGCGGAAAAGAGTACCTTTACATTTGGCGTCCTTTACAACACCACCCTCGACCTCGACTTCAATGGCCAGGTGCCCTTCTATCCTCGTAATCGGATCAACAACAATTTTTTGAGCCACTATTCAACACCCTCTTTCTCTCTGGCTTTTTCACCGGCGAAATAAACTGCTCCCGCTCCAGCAGCAGCGCCGGCCACAGCTCCTCCCAGGCTGGCTGCAAAGGTGCTGATACTGCCCTCATCCTGTGAAGCTTCCGATTCCTCGATAAACTTCGCCACTTCTTCAATGGGTTCATAAAGCGGCAGTTTGGGGAAGGACGGTTCAACACAACCGGCGCATGGAGCGCTGGCTGCTATACAGAAGTTGGTTCCGGCGTTCCAGAGCCTGTGCGGACAATCGGCATAGGTTATTGGCCCACGGCACCCCTTGGCACCCATACAGCCCTCAATGTCAGGCAGCTCCTCCCCGAACTTCTTGATAAACCTGCCCTGTTCGTACCCACCTCTGCGCGGGCAGTTTTCATGAATCTGCTTGCCAAAGAAAGGCATTGGCCGGCCGTGTTTATCTAATTCAGGAACTTTGTTGAACAGCAGGATGCTCACTATAGTGCCAACAATCCAGTCGGGATGGGCCGGGCAACCGGGAATATTGACCACTGTCCCGCCAATGACATCTGCTACGCCTTTGCACTGCGTTGGGTTCGGATCAGCGGCAGGAATACCGCCAAATGATGCACATGTACCCACTGCCACCACATAAGCGGCATTGGTTGCTGCTTCCTCCACCTTGGATTTGAAGGTTTTGCCCCCGATCCGGCAGTAAATACCGTCATCTTTAACCGGAATAGCTCCTTCCACAACCAGAATATACTTTCCTTTGAATCTGGTCATGGCCTCTTCCAGCGCCTTTTCTGCCACGTGACCGCTGGCTGCCATTAGAGTTTCATGATACTGCAGGGACAGAGTGTCCAAAACCAATTCGGCCACTCCCGGGTGATGGGAATTGGCAAAGGATACCGTGCACCCGGTACATTCGGCGCCATGCAGCCAGATAACAGGCTGCTTTCCGTTGGCCATTCCTTCCACTGCTGCGGCAATTTTGGGGACAAAGGCATCAGAAAGGCCTAACATTGCCGCCAAAGTTGCACTGTACTTGATGAAGGACCGTCTGGAAATATCCTTCCGCAAAGCTCTTGCAAGGTCAATCATTAGATATGTACACCCCCCTCAAATTTTAGCCCTCACCTTGCTTTGTCGAAAATCTTCTGCTTCCTCCCCGGCCTTACCACCACCCCTTCTATTGGAGACAATTTATTTTAGAGCAACAAATACCAAACTCATGTTTTACTCTCCGCAAAATTTGTGCCAAGGTACTACGGGGGATTTACAGCAACATATTGTACATTTTATATACATGACCTGTTGAAAATATCTACACAGTGTAATTTTTTCAAAATGTTCAGTTTCTTTACATGTTAATGAAAATTTACACTATTCTTGTCTCATTCCAGGTTAAATTCTTTCAGCTTCTGATATAAAGTGACCCTCGTAATACCCAGAAGTTTTGCCGCCATAACCTTATTGCCTTTGGTAGCTTTTAACGCTTCCGTAATCAATTGCTTTTCAATTTCCCGCACAGCTTCTTTGATCGGTTTTATGGTCTGGCCGCTATAACCTTTCAGCTCACGGACATGGGGGGGCAGGCAGTCTTCCCTGATTACATTACCCTCAGTCAGATATATGGCCCTCTCTATGATGTTTTCCAACTCTCTGACATTGCCCGGCCAATCATATTTAAGCAGCAGCTCAAGGGTTTCATCAGCAACAATTTTAGGTGAAATATTTTTGTCCTTGGTTAGTTTTTCAATAAAATGACCGATCAGTAGCGGAATATCTTCGGTTCTCGCCCGGAGCGGCGGTACGGAAATCGGCAGGACATTTAACCTATAAAACAGGTCAATACGGAATTTGCCTTCCTGAGCCAGCTTTCTCAGGTCTCTGTTCGTAGCTGCCATGACCCGTACATTTAACTTGATGGTGGACGTTCCGCCAACCCGTTCAAATTCCCGTTCCTGCAGGACACGCAGAAGCTTGGCCTGCATGCTCAGCGGAAGGTCACCGATTTCATCAAGGAGGATGGTCCCTCCTTCAGCCAGCTCAAATTTGCCTAATTTCCCGCCTTTTCGGGCGCCGGTAAAGGCGCCTTCTTCATAACCAAATAATTCTGATTCTAACAGCAGTTCCGGCAAAGCTGCACAGTTAATGCCTATGAAGGGTTTGTTGCGGCGGCTGCTCAGGTTGTGGACGGCAAGAGCAATCATTTCCTTGCCGACGCCGCTTTCACCCTGGATGAGAATGGTGGAATCGCTTTTGGCCGCTTTTTCTACTGTCCGTTTTAAGTTTTTTATAACTTCGCTTTCTCCGATAATAGCATCCAGATAATGAGACGGCGGGGTAACGGCCTTTTTCAGACGGTCCCGGTAATATTCGATCTCCCCGCGGGATTTATGCAACAGGTAAGGCAGGCACATGTCTATTTCGGCCAACCCCTGATAAACGGCTATGGCCTTTTCACGGCAGGTATTGTATCCGCAGGCGCCACAATTTAGTTCATCTTCTGGTTTAATTTTGTAGGTATGCTTCAAAATCTTTCTGATCTCGTTTTCTGATGGATAAGGCAGTTGGCGTGATTGGTCCGAGTATGTCCTGGTAAGGTCTAAGAAGGGAAGTTTTCTTGCAGGATTGTTTAGTTTTTTCTGCGCATAGTCAAAAACTAAAGCTTTTCTGGTGAGCAGGTCCTTATCACTGTCAATCTCGGGCCCGTCAATACATCCCTGGCAAAACAGAATATCAATAAACCTGGGTTTTACCTTGCCCTGACTCATGTTTTGCAGGATGTTCAAACAGTTGTCTATTCCTTCAACGGAGGCCAGCTCAGGTATAAATCCGTCAACAAGCTTCAGGTTTTTGATCAATCCTCCCGGTAGCGGAAATAACCTTGGCAGGAAGTTTTCTCCGACATTTTTTTCTGTCTTGCTCTTCGGAATTTCAATTCCTGCCTGACTGAAAAGTTCTTTCAACTCTTTAAAGGTGAGCACAGCATCAATTATATGCCGTTTGTCGCTCCTGGCTTCTTCTTTTTTGGCAATGCACGGACCCGCTAAAACAACTTTTGCATTAGGAAACTTCTTTTTCACATACTTACCCGTAGCCGTAACCGCTGAATCAATAGGCGCCAGGTAAGATATTAACTGCGGGTAATGTTTTTCGATCAACCCCACTACCGCAGGGCAATAACTGGCAATGACGCACTCCTGATCCCCTTTTTCCAAAAGTTCCTGATATTTGGGGACTGTCAGTTGAACTCCCGTCGTTACTTCTTCCACATGGGCAAACCCCATGGCTAACAAAGCTTCGAACAGATGGTCAGCCGCCACTCCGGCAAAGGCCGCCGGAAAGGAGGGCGCCAGCATAATTACCACTGTTTGGTCGGAACTTAGGAACCCCTTGACCAGGTCCATATCCCTGCTGTCAACAACCTTTGCTTTCTGGGCACAAACCCGCACACAGTTGCCGCAACTGACACAACGTTCCTCCACTACCGTAGCCTGTCCTTCCACAACCTTGATGGCTTTTGCCGGGCAGTTTCTGATGCAGGAGTAACAAGTCTGACATCTCTCTTTGATGGTCTGCACCACAGCCATCCCTGAAACACCTCTGCTCCTTTTCTTCTCATTGCACCTTTACAATAAAAACCAGGTCAGACTGTGTAAAGTTATTATACTCTATTTGGACAGTTATTAGCATTTAAAACCTGGCCAATGGTCGAATTTTGCGGTTAAACAGTCTTTTTGTTAATAATTATCGTTTTTATAATTTTCAGTAAATTCAATCAAAAACAATTAAGACAGGGTTTATACCTGTCTTATTTTTTTTGTTATTAAGTTATTCGACAAAAACTTCCAGTTCCCTTCTTTAATTTGGATATTTTGTATATTTTTTTTACAAGTGTTAATAAAGTTAACAACTTAACCCCGTCTGGCACATTCTCCGGCAGTACCTTTTAAAATATCCAATCCATGGGGTAAAGCAGGCAATATCCAGTCTAAACTTTCCTCTACTGCTTTGGGACTGCCGGGCAGATTAATAATCAAGGTTTTCCCCCTGATCCCGGCTGTAGCCCTGGAAAGCATGGCCCGGGGCGTTATTTTCATACTTTCCGCCCGCATTGCTTCGGGAATCCCCGGGACTAAACGTTCCACCACATCCAGAGTAGCTTCAGGAGTAACGTCCCTGGGCCCGAAACCGGTCCCTCCCGTAGTAAAAATCAAATCTAAACCTTGGTTATCTGCCCAGTCCTTTAATCGCTCGGCAATGGTTTGGCGGTCATCCGGTAAGATTACATAATGTTCAACCCGACCCTTTATTTCCGCAACTTTCTTCTTGATAACAGGCCCGCTCAGGTCTTCCCTTTCACCGCGGCTGCCCTTGTCAGAGGCCGTAATAATCCCCACCCTATACATCCTTTATCACCTCTATAGTATCCCCGACCTTAACGGTACCTTCTTTTAGCACTCTGATGAAAATTCCTTCCCGCGGCATAACACAGTCTCCTGCCTGGTAATAAATGGCGCACCGGTCGTGGCAGACTTTTCCGATCTGCGTAACTTCGCCTATAGCCTTCTCGCCAATTTTGAGCTTGGTGCCCAGTGGCAGGTCCGTCAAACTAATGCCTTGGGTGGTAAGGTTTTCGGCAAAATCACCGGGGTTCACATCCAGGCCTTTCTGCCGCATCTTTTCAATACTTTCCAGAGCCAGTAAACTCACCTGTCTGTGCCATAGCCCGGCATGGGCATCGCCTTCCAGGCCGTGCCCGATAATTAACCGTCCTGCTCCAACATTCTTCTTCCGTGTTCCCTTCTTTTCGCTGGTACATACCGCCACAATTTTCCCCGTCACTTCGGTTCCCCCTGTCTAATATAATGTCCGCTCTTGCCGCCTTTTTTCTCCAAAAGCCTGATATCTCCGATAATCATGCCTTTATCAATAGCCTTGCACATATCGTAAATAGTCAGCGCAGCAGCGGAAACCGCGGTAAGGGCTTCCATTTCCACACCGGTTTTGCCCGTTGTTTTCACTGCGGCTTTAATGATTACCCTGGAATTAACTTCGTCAATGGTAAAGTCAATATCCACTCCGGTAAGAAAAAGCGGATGGCACATGGGAATAAGGGCAGCAGTATTTTTAGCGGCCATAATACCGGCCACCTGGGCGACTGCCAGAACATCGCCTTTTTTTAAACTCCCTGTTTTTATAGCCTCCAGGGTTTGCACCGCCATGCGGATTTCCCCTGCTGCCACAGCCATCCTTTCCGTATCATCCTTAGCTGAAACATCCACCATCCTGGCCCGCCCCTGCGGATTGAAATGGGTCAACTTACTCATTTATCAGCCTCCTATTTGTGACATGGTTCTGTTGTTATCGCCCCAGCCCCGGGCATTCATGGTATGCCCCTCCGGTTTGCTCAGCACCGCTTGTCTCATGACCTCAGCCAACTCCTCCTCACTTAACCCTAGCCTGAGTGAGGCTTTTAAATCCACTTCCTGCGGCGAATGCAGGCAAGGGCGCAGTTTCCCTTCGGAAGTTAACCTGAGCCGGTTGCATTGACCACAAAAATGGTCGCTCAGAGCGCTGATAAATCCGATGCTGCCCATCGCACCCGGAATTTTATAATATCTGGCCGGGCCGTTTCCGGCAAGCTTTTTGGCCACTTCGAGATTTTCGTATCGACTTATTTTTGCTTTTATCTGCCTGACTGAGAAAAATTTGTCAGCCGGAAATTTATCGCTCACACCAATGGGCATTAACTCAATAAACCTGATATGCAGCGGCAACTTCTTGGTCAGATTTACAAAATCCAGTATTTCATCATCGTTAAAGCCCCGAATAACCACCGTATTTATCTTAACAGGCTCAAACCCCTCTTCCCATGCCGCTTCAATCCCTGCCCACACATCCCGCAGTCGGCCAACCCTGGTAATCTGCCGAAAACGGTCAGGCTTTAAAGTATCCAGGCTTATATTTACCCTTTTCAGACCGGCTTCTTTTAAAGCGGTAGCATATGCGGGCAAAAGGGCCCCGTTAGTCGTCAAGGCGATGTCGTCTATCTGGGGTATCCGCGCAATTTCCTGCACCAGGTTTATGATACCTTTCCGCACCAAAGGCTCACCACCGGTAAGCCTTATTTTTCTTATCCCCAGCTTGGTCGAACTTTTAATTACTTTCAAAATTTCCTCCAAACTGAGAATCTCGTCCCGGCTGTGCATAGGAACTCCCTCGGCCGGCATACAATATACGCAACGGTAATTGCAGCGGTCAGTAACAGAGACCCGGAGGTAATTTATCTCTCTTGCAAAATTATCTAGCATATCTGTTTCCTCCTCGCAACATTAGCTCTGCATTAATACTTTTCCGGTGTCCCGCATATCGTAACCGCCCAGGCCGGCTACCCTTACTTTAAACTTATCGGATCTGATAATTTCCATCAGAGCATTGATTAAATCGGTATGCCAAAATTCCGCGGGAATTACCAGGTCATATCTTTCTTCCGTTAAGGGGATAAAATCCAAATCCAGGGCGTGGGCAGCGGCAAGAATGCCAAGGCCGGTGTCTACCGTCCCACTGGCCACGGCCACAGCCACAGCCATATGGGTGTATTCTTCCCTATCGTAACCTGCTATCAGTTCTGGATCTATCCCCTTTTGTTTCAGGTAATAATCAAGTAAAATTCTGGTGCCGGCGCCACGTTGCCGGTTGATAAACCGCACATCATTTCTGACCAGGTCTTCTATTCCTTTAATCTGTTTGGGGTTTCCTCTGGCCACAATAAATCCCTGCTGCCTGTACATCAGGTTAATAACGGTTACCTGTTGATGTTTTAGCAGTCTTTCGATATATGGCAGGTTATATTCCCCCGTTTGCTCATCAAGCATATGCATACCTGCTATGTGGCACTCGCCTCTTTTTATGGCCATCAAACCGCCCAGGCTTCCTACATGAGCAGAAGACAAGCTCAGCCTTGGAAACCTTTCTTTCAGCAAATTGCCTAAAATGTCAAGGCTGATATCGTGGCTGCCCACAGCGACCACAGTATTCCTTATTTCCTCTTTGGTCCGGAACAGTTCAACCTCTACTTCTGCACCTGCTTCCAAACCTTCCATTAATTTGGGTACCTGCAAAAGACCGTCGGCCCTGACCAGGGACATAATGATGCCTGCACCACGGGACAAGGGGGTGGCAACAATCCTATCTCCTACCTGCCCCAGCTTTACACGGACAAATTCGTCCACTCCCTGCGGAGATACTACCCTTCTGGCCAAAACAGCTTTGGCCGTTTCCCTTAATCCCGGCTCAATCCCTAACATTTTACCTAGCAGGGGGCGTAAAAACAACTCACAATTTAATACAGCCGATACGGGGTAACCAGGTATGCCTATAACAGGTTTTCCTTTCACCAGGCCTAAAATTACGGGTTTGCCCGGTTTAATGGCCACCCCGTGTACCAAAAGCTCCCCCAGTTCGGCCACTGCCCTGGCCGTGAAATCTTCTGTTCCCGCCGATGAACCGGCATTCACAACCACAATATCGGCTTCAGCCACCGCCTGGCCTATCCTTTCGAGAAGCAAACCGTAATCATCAGGCGTAATTCCCCATACTTTAGGTTGCCCTCCCCATTCCGTTACCAATCCGGAGATAACCCGGGAATTGTACTCAATTATATCCCCCGGTTTCAGCGGGCTGCCGGGCTGAACCAATTCCGTTCCCGTCGGCAGTATGGCTACTACCGGTTTCACCCGGACACTTACCTCGTTTACTCCGCCCGCCAGCATGGCGCCAATATCCACCGGCCTGATGATGTGGTTGGCCGGCAAAATCATTTCCGTGGCCACTAAATCTTCTCCAACGGTGCGTATGTTTTCCCAGGGCGCCACCGGTTGAATAATTTCAATAGTATTCTCATCAATATAATGGACATCTTCTATCATCACCACCGCATCATAACCCTGAGGCAGCGGATCACCCGTATCAACAAGAACAGCTTCTTCCCCTGTCTTTAACTGTACCGGTAAAGTTTCTGACGCTCCAAAAGTGGACGCGGCTTTGACAGCATATCCGTCCATGGCCGAGGCATGGTAATGAGGGGAAGAAAGACAGGCAAAAACCGGTTCAGCCGTTACCCGTCCAAGACTGAGCTCTGTTGGTATTTGTTCCGACTTTAAAAGCACCGGCTGATTGAGGCGTAAAAAAAATTTTTCCCGCGCGGTTTCTAAGGGAATGTTATCTAAATAAATAGTTCTGGACATAACCTGCTCCTTCTCATTTCTTTTAATATAACTTCACCTGCACGGGCTCCCCGGCGGCCAACCCCTGTTTTTCCATAGGTATTTCAATAAACCCGTCGGCTTTAACCATAGTAGTGATTAAACCCGATTTACCCAAAACAGGCATAGCCACTAATCCGTTTTCCCCATGCTCAAGGGTAACCCGTACCACGTCCAGACGCCCACTGGCCGAAGCCAGGTTCCGTCCCAACGTGGCTGAAACAGTCCGGCGGGGAACAGGGGTTAATCCCAAACCGTTATAAGCCCGTATTAAAGGAACCAGGAAAATCTCACTCAGCGCCATGGCCGAAACAGGATGCCCCGGCAGGCCCAAGACCGGTTTACCTTCCACCACACCAAGTATGGTTGGTTTGCCGGGCTTCACAGAAACGCCATGAACCAAAACACCCGGCGTCCCTAGTGCGTTGATTACCCTGGCCGTGACATCACGTACCCCCATCGAACTCCCCCCGGAAACCACAACTATGTCTGCACCCTGCAAAGCTTCTGATATAGCTTTTTCCAAAACCTCAAAGGTGTCCTCCACGATACCGTAAATATAAGGCTGCCCTCCGGCATTGGCCGCCAAAGCCGCAATGGCGTAGGAATTTATATCCCGAATCTGGCCAATGCCCGGTTCCTGGCGGGGGTCTACGATTTCATCGCCTGTCGAAATGATGGTTACCTTTGGTTTAGCATATACCTGGCATTCGGTACAGCCGATACCGGCCAATGCGCCGATTTCCTGGGGCCGCAGCAAAGTTCCCCGGGCCACCAGCCTGTCCCCGGCCCCGACGTCCTCTCCGGCCCGCACTATGTTTTCCCCCGGTGCCACCTGTTTCAGTACAGCAACAGTGGAATCATCCAACTGTTCTGTATACTCAACCATGACCACTGCATCAGCGCCGGGCGGCAACATGCCGCCCGTTGATATTTTTATTGCTGTCCCCGGCTTGATAGGTTCTTTGGCCTCCTGGCCCATGAAAACTTCTCCTGTTATTTCCAAATACGCCGGCATTCCTTCGGTAGCTCCAAAGGTATCCCGCGCTATTACGGCCAGACCATCCATGGTAGACCTGGCAAAGTTGGGCACATTTACCCCAGAGATGATGTCTTCGGCTATAACCCGGTTCAGGCAATCCATCAGCGGCAGTTTTTCCACCCTCAACTGCGGGGAAAATTGCTTATTGAAAAGCTCCCAGGCTCCATCGATGGTAGCTAACTTTAAGAGTTCCGGCAATAAAGATTCCTCCTAATCACAGTCATCTCAATATAAAGTATTGGCAGTTTCCATTAAAAACAACCTAACTGGCAGTTCTTTATCTTGATGTTCAGCCGGTCCGCTGCCTGCCCAATTACGATTAAGGGCACTTTCAGTTGTTCAGCAAGCTCATGGGCCCGGGCGCAGGTAATTCTCCCCTCCGGCGCCGCCTCTTTTACGGCTTTCAATACCTCTTCACTAACTTCATGCATATTTATCCCTCCTATCACAACTGTGATTTGAACAATAGCTGTTTATGGCTTCCCCTAAAAAAAACAGGCGCCGGGAAAGGCGCCTACTAAACTTTGTTTTTCTCCTTTCCACCGGGAGGCATCGCAGTTTCCTGGGATACCCTTAACTATACATAGTCATGGCTGGAGACCATAGGTTGAACACCCTTAGGCCTGTCAGCTCGGAGTTATTATTTGGTTAAATTGCTTAAATTATTTCCGCTGCCGTCTGGGCCAGTTCGGAACGCTCCCCTTTCACAAAGGTCACATGCCCGGCCAAACCAATACCCTTAAATTTCTCCACCACGTACGTAAGACCGTTGCTGCTGGAATCCAGGTAGGGGTGGTCAATTTGCTGCGGGTCTCCGGTTAGCACTACCTTGGTCCCTTCCCCGGCCCTGGTCAAAATAGTTTTAACTTCATGGGGCGTAAGGTTTTGGGCTTCGTCAACAATCAGATACTGCCGCGGTATTGTCCGACCCCTGATATAAGTAAGAGCTTCCAGCTCTAACTGGCCTTTGTCCTTAAAATACTGTATAAGGCTGTCTATATTGTTGCCTTTGGGTTTATCAAATTCCTTCTCCTTCTTCATGTCCCTGCCCTGACCGAAAATGTACTCAAGATTATCGTAAATCGGGCTCATCCAAGGACGCATTTTTTCATCTTTGTCCCCCGGCAGGAATCCGATATCATTTCCCAAAGGTATAACAGGCCTGGTAATGAGAAGCTTCCGGTAAACTCCTTCTTCAATCACTTTTTGCAACCCAGCGGCAACAGCCAGGAGTGTCTTCCCTGTACCAGCTTGCCCCACCAGGGTTACCAGACTTACATGGTCATCCATCAACAGTTCCATGGCAAAGCGCTGTTCTTTGTTCCTGGCTTTAATGCCCCAGGCATCGGTGTTGGCAAACAGGAGCGGCACCAAAGCCTTTTTATCGGGATTATATCTGGTCAAAGCAGATTTGCTGGATCCGTATTCATCAGTAAGGTACACAAATTGGTTGGGAAACAGTTCTTCCTCCCAGGGGAGGATGTTTTTACTGTAGAACTGATCAATAAGTTCCGGTTTCACCTGTACTTCCTTGATACCTGTATATAATTCGTCCAGGTTAACTTTGTCGGTCTTGTAATCTTCTGAGTTAACACCACATACATCAGCCTTTATCCGCAGGTAAGTATCCTTAGTAACCAGGATTACCTGTTTATCTGGAAATTCTTCTTTATAAGCCAGTGCAACTGCCAGAATACGGTTATCGGATTTACTTCGCTCCAGGCCCGCGCATAACTTGTCAAAATGCTGATGATTTAGTTCCACTTTAATAGTACCGCCTTTTTCTGTAGGTACCCCTTCATAAATTTTGCCCTTTCCCCTGAGTTCGTCAATTAACCTGGCTACCCGCCTGGCGTTGCGCCCGACTTCATCCTGCCTTCTTTTTTGGTTATCCATTTCTTCGATAGCCACCAGGGGAATTACCACATCATTGTCCTGGAATTTCGTAATGGCCAGTGGGTCGTGCAGCAAGACGTTTGTGTCAATAATAAATATTTTTTTCAACCGGCTTCGCCTGCCTTTCGAAGGGCTATTTAAAAATATTTTCTTTAATATAATACTATTCCACAAAAATCGACTGTTTCCTTCAACCTGCTACCCCGGATAATAAAGCAAAAGTTAAAACTGTAACTTTTTTACGTTATCTGGGATTAAATTTCCGGATTAATATGTACAATTTTATGGTCCGTACCTTCAATCAAGGGCAGGCCGACCAGCCCGTTTATTAAACCTGGTCCATGTTTAAATAGGTAAGGGAATATATTAAATACCCTTTCCTGGAAGTTGTTTTTGGGAAACAAAGAAAGGGATATTTTTCCCAACTGGCGGACCAGGGTATCATTTTTCTTTCGATGGTACTGCTGAACTTTTTCATAGTAATGGTTGATCTGATATAGTGCTTTATTCCATGCCTCTTCCCCTACTCTCCGCAAAGACGGGTCGATGACAATCACCTCATCGTTTACTTCTTGGAAACAGCGCCCGACCTTTTCCCGGAAACCGTTAAAAAGCCCTTCAATATCTACAGTTTCCAGTTCCTTTAAAAGCTGCCGTTGTTTTTCTTCCATCCCTTCTACCACATCATTCAAAGAGAGGCCGTATTTTTGCATCAGTTTGGAAATATTCCCTTCCAAAAGAGTTATATTAGCGCGGGGATAAATTATCGGCATGTTCATACCAAAAAGAGGATAAATTGCTTTGTACAGGGCATAATAGGATATTTCCCCGGGTCCCGCCACGTAAGCCAAAAGGGGTAACACATAATCCTGAGCTACGGGCCGCAGAACCACGTTAGGACTGAAATCCTCAGGATTATCCCTGATGGCGGCCAACAGTTCGTCCTCGCGCCAATGCAAATCCCTGCCCCGTACAGTGAAAACATCATTTTCCTTTAATAGAGGCAGGCGTTCCCCGTCTACATAACGAAAAAGGTGCAGGTGTTCGGGATCTTTGTCCACCTGGGGCGTAAAGCCCAAATCCATAACCATGTTCTTACCCTGTTCCAGAGCCCTGTTTACCTCTTCGGACCGGATAACAAACTGTTCGAACAATGGCGCCATCAGCTTACGTATACCCGGCAGCATAGGATGAACCATGACCAACCCGTAATCAGTGAAAAACCCCGTCATAATCCTGGCAAACCACTCGGCAAGGTTTTCGGAAGAACAGGCATAGTCTTTCAACTGCTCTATATAACCTTCCTTCCACTCGGCCGGATTAGTGGACTCCGCCAGGGCATCTATTAATTTATAAACAGCTTCCGAAACAGGAATATGCCCAACCGAGAATTTGCCTCCCGGTTCTTCTTCCAGTACTAACCGGTCCAACCGGCCCTGCCTGTTAATGAAGTCCAGGTGATTTATTTCCTGGAAATCGTGGTCTTCGCTGGCCACCCAGAAAAAGGGTATCACGGGACACCCCAGGTCTCTTGATAACTTTTGCGCCAACTGTATGACCGTAATAGTTTTATAGATGGTATATAAAGGGCCCGTGAAAACCCCGGCCTGCTGTCCGGTTATAACGACCACGCTGTTTTTGTCTCTTAACATTTCGATATTGGCCACGGTTTTCTGACTGCAGCCTAAATTTTTGTTGTAGGACAGCAAAATACGGACCAGTTCCTCCCGGTCCGCCTTATATTCATTGGCCACTGTCTGCAGGCGGTGCTGAAAATCGGCAAGCCTGTAGGGGTTAGCCGAAAAAAGGCATTCCACAGCAGGAAAATGGTAGAGATATTTGTTTACCAAAGGTTGTTTATATGTCAAACGCACAGATTCGATAATCACCGCTAACTCTCCTTGTATACTTCAAGATTTCCCTTCCCGGGGATGACTTCACCTATTATGGCAGCATTCAGCCCCTTTTCACGGCTAAGCTCCATATAACGGGCAGCTTTTTCTTCCGGCAGCGAAATGAGTAGGCCTCCGGAAGTAATGGTATCTGCCAGTATAATCCTTTCTTCTTCCTCCAGGTTGTCGTCAAATCGGGTAAACTGAGCAACATATTTCAGGTTTCTTCTTGTACCGGCAGGAATCAAGCCGTAGCGTACATATTCCCGGGCCGGGGCCAGGACCGGCACCTCTTCAGCAAAAATCCTTACATTTACCGAGCTCGCTTTAGCCAATTCCAGAGCATGGCCCAGAAGACCGAATCCCGTTACATCTGTACAGGCATGGGCGCCCACTTCCTGCATGATTTCTGCGGCATCCTTATTTAAAGCGCTCATGACTGCCGTAGCTTCCCTCTCCGCCTCTTCAGAAGCCATGCCTGCTTTCAGGGCAGTGGTAATGATACCGATGCCCAGCGGTTTAGTTAAAATAAGCACGTCTCCCGGTTTTGCCGCTGCATTGGTCAGAACCCGGTCCGGATGGATAATCCCGGTTACGGATAAACCGTATTTGGGTTCTTTATCTTCGACGGAATGCCCACCCAGTAGTACAGCGCCTGCTTCACATACCTTTTCAGCGCCACCCCGTAAAATTTCCGCCAGTATTTCCAAGCCCAGGGTCTCAGTCGGAAACCCAACCAGGTTCATGGCCGTGAGCGGCTTTCCCCCCATGGCATATACATCGCTGAGGGCGTTAGCGGCGGCAATTCGCCCGAAGTCATAGGGGTTGTCTACAACAGGCGTAAAGAAATCCAGAGTCTGAATCAAGGCAATATCATCGGTAAGCTTATAAACCCCGGCATCGTCGGAGGTGTCAAGCCCTACCAGTAAATTAGGGTCTTTTCCAGTTGACGGCAACAGACTGATGACTTTGGCCAGGTCCTCCGGACCTATTTTTGCCGCTCATCCCGCCGAACAGGTTAAAGATGTCAGGGTACAACTGATTTCCTTTTTGGTCAAAAAGACACCTCCTGTTCCACCAACCTGCTGGAATTAGCCAGCAGTTCACTGATTACACTTATAACCTCGTTTTCTTCGTCGGGGAGTATGGTCCTGTAATCCAAAAGCAGTTGATCTTTCTGAATCCTGGCCAGTATCGGTGTGCCGGCTCCGCGCAGGTGCTCCTCCAGCCAGTTGACAGAAACATAAACAGGTTTTACGGCCACCAGAGGGCTTGGTATGTTTTCCTCAGGCAGGGCTCCTCCACCTACCTGAGAAAAACCCTGTATTACTTCTACCTTGGCATTACCGCCAAGGGCCTTACTCAGATTGCGGGCGTTTCGTTTCACTCTTTTCAGGAGATCACCATAAGGAATAGTCAGCATCTGTAAAGTCGGTATTTCCATCAACGCCCGGTTTTCATCGAAGTATATCCGCAGCGTAGCTTCCAGGGCAGCAAAAGTAAGTTTATCTACCCGTAAGGCTCTGGTCAGGGGATTCTTTTTGCACTGTTCGATCAGTTCCCTGCGGCCTGCGATTATTCCCGCCTGGGGTCCGCCAAAGAGCTTGTCCCCGCTGAAACTTACCAAATCCACGCCGGCCCGTATGCTGTCCTGTACAGTAGGTTCGTAAGTCAGGCCATAATTCCGAAAGTCCACCAGCACCCCGCTGCCCAGGTCCTCGTAAACAGGTATTCCCTTGGCATGCCCTATTTGGGCCAGCTCCGAAACAGATACTTCGGAAGTAAACCCGATAATCCGGTAATTGCTGGTATGTACTTTTAACAGCAAAGCAGTGTTTTCCGTGATGGCTCTCAGGTAATCGGCAAGGTGTGTTTTATTGGTCGTACCCACTTCCACAAGGATAGCACCGCTCTGCCGCATGACATCCGGGATTCTGAAGGAACCACCTATTTCCACCAGTTGGCCTCTGGAAACCACAACTTCTTTATCTTTCGCCAGGGTGTTTAAAACGAGTAAAACTGCAGCCGCATTGTTATTCACTACCAAAGCTGCTTCCGCCCCGGTCAGACGGCATATCAGCCCCTCCACGTGTGCATATCGCGAACCGCGCTCCCCGGTACTCAAATCCAGTTCCAGATTAGAGTATCCTGACGCCACTTCAGTAAGGGCTTCCGTCACCTTTTGGCCAAGAATGGCACGTCCAAGGTTGGTATGGAGAACTATACCCGTTGCATTAATAACCCGCCGCAACCTGGGCTGCACCTTTTCGTATACCCTTTGCATCAGCATGGCGATTATGTTTTTCAACGTGATTTCCTGATCTAAGCCACGGTAATCCTCTTCAGCAGCTTTTAGGATTTTTTCCCGCAACTGCTGAACGACTTCGCCCGCCGCTTCCGAAACCAGCGGATGACCGTACTCGCGTATTAGCGCCTGGATCTCTGCTGTCTGCAAGATTATATTTATAGCCGGCAGTTGCCTCAGCAGTCGGTTTTTATCGACCATGTTATCCCTTCCTTTAGCCAATGGTTTTCCCTATCAAGTCTTGTATTCTACAGAGTTTTCCAAATCCCTTTATTAAACCCATTAAACTTATTTATAGCTCGATACTACAGCTTCGCCAAGGTTAACCTTGGCCAAAACCTCTTTCATGGCCGCAGCCGATTCCCTGAAAGCCTGTCTCTCCTCAATGTCAAGGGGCAGTTCCAGCACGCGGCTGATACCGTTTCTATTTACCACGGAAGGAAGGCTGAGACATACATCGTAAACACCGTACTGGCCCTGCAGTAAACTGGATACGGTAAGGATTGAATTTTCATCTCTGACTACAGCCTCGATAATACGGGTCAGGGCCAGGCCAATGCCATAATAGGTCGCTTCTTTCCTGGAGATTATGTCATAACCGGCGTTTTTCACCTCATCAAAAATCTTCTTTTTTTCAGGCCTGGTGCAGCCTTTATCACTCAACAGGCAAAATTCTTCTATAGAAACGCCGCCAATATTGGTCAAGCTCCATAATGGCACTTCCGTATCCCCATGTTCGCCTATAATGTAGGCATGTACATTACGGGCGTCCACGCCGCAGTGGGCGCTCAGGGCCTGCCGGAAACGGGAACTGTCCAGTAATGTCCCGGAACCGATCACCTTTGACGGAGGGAAGCCCGAAAGCTTGACTGTAATATAAGTAAGAATGTCCACCGGATTGGCAACCACCAATAATACAGCCCCGGCACAATATTGGGCGACTTTGGGGATAATCTTTTTAAAGATTTCTGCATTCCTGTTAACCAGGTCTATCCTTGTCTCCCCCGGTTTCTGGTTTACCCCTGCTGTTATTATCACTATATCAGAACCCGCTGCCTGCTCATAGTCGCCAGCATAAACATTTACCGGGAATGCCAGGGAAGTGCCATGGCGCAGATCCATGGCCTCTCCTTCCGCCTTCCTATGGTCCTTGTCAATCAAAACTATTTCCGAAGCTAAGCCCTTTATCAATAAAGCAAAGGCGGTGGTTGAACCGACAAAACCCGTGCCTACTATCGTCACTTTTACCAGTTCTTTCCTTTCCTTTTTCACGACCTTTACACTCCTCAACATTCAATTTTCCTAAGTTTAAATTTTACCGCCATTAAATAATTTTATTCCATGGGATGCCGCACCACATTTACCCGTAAAGAAAGCTCAACTCTTGCCCCCAAACAACCTCCCCACAACTCCATGTGCCAATCGTTTTTCCGGTCGGGAACTTCTATTTCTATCGTTCCCGGAGAAACTTCCCGCGGCGCTACCGTCACCGGCGTTTGGTACTCCTTTTCCAAAAAAATTTCCCTACCCTGACTGTTCACTAAAGCTACATTGAAATCTAACTCTTTAGGTTTTTCCGTTGTATTAAGCACAACTAAACCAATCCTGTACAACTGCCCTTGATCCCTGGGAATCTTTTCTACCGCATAAACGGCCAATCCTAACCCGCCGGTTTTTATCCCCGTGACCGTACCTTTCCCTGTTATATATATTTTAAAAGACTCCGGTCCCTTTGCCGGTTGGCCCCCAGGAAAACCTGGGGCCGTGTCGTCAAGCAAAAATAAGCTGCGTACCCCCAGCAACACAAAACAGCTAACTAGACAAAAGAATAAGTAAATATTCCTGCGCGGTACAAACACCCCTAACCCCTCTCCTTCGATTAATATTCAGCTTACTTATTACTACGCGAGCCCCAACCACAAAATTCACCGCCACGAAAAAAGAGCCTGGCTTAAGCCAGGCTCCTCATCACCTCAGGAACTGCCCATTTTCTTTGGAAACTGCTACTTCTTCTACAAACTCATTTTGTACCAGATTAATAAATTCGGGGACCAATTTCGGATCCCACTGGGTGCCGGCGCCTTCTCTTAAACGCCGCAACGCTTCTTCCCGGGGCATGCCGGACCGGTATGGCCGGTCGGAAGTCATGGCGTCATAAGCATCGGCGATAGCAATAATTCGCGCCATCAAAGGAATATGTTCACCTTTAAGCCCATCGGGGTAGCCTTGTCCGTTGTAATGCTCGTGATGGTGTCTGATTATCGGCAACATTTCCTGGGCAAACTTCAGAGAAAGACAGATGCGTTCTCCTATGGAAGGGTGTTTTCTAACCTGCTGGAATTCCAGCGCATTTAAGGCCCCTGGTTTTCTCAAGATTGAGCCGCTGATACCTATCTTGCCTATATCATGCAGAAGAGCAGCTCCTTTCAGAAGTTCGAGGTCATCACCATTAATGCCAAGGCGTTTAGCCAGCCTTATACTATACTCGGCAACTCGTTCAGAATGGCCCCGGGTGTAAGGGTCTTTAGCCTCAACGGCCACGGCCAAGGCATAAATGATATTTTGACTGTGGTCCAGCGCCTTCATCGATTCCTCCAGTTGGCGGTTCAACTGCAATAAGTTTTCTTTCTGACTTTCCAACTCATCCCGGTGTTCCGCTAATTCCTTGTTATTGGCTTCCAGTTGTTTGTTCAACTCTTCCATTGCTTTTGTACGTTCGTCAATGAACATAGCCATAAAATTCACAGCATCGATAAGGCGGTCTAACTCGTTACCGCTGTATATATTATAGACATCGCAATGTAAACAGCAGTCAGGTTTTCCACAATTATTGCCCTGATGCCGGCACCAGGCATCCGATAAAAGCCAGCACCTGATCAAGGCATTGTTATAGGCCGGGCATTCTTCCTGCTGACAATCCATTATTTCCCAGCACCTGTTCGGCTGGGATGTCGGAAACCTTGTTCCAAAATCCCCGCGGGCAATGTGCAAAACCCCGGTAGAAATGTTGTGGATCGGTTTAACAACAGATCTGTAAACCCATAAAATTGCTATCGCAAACACTACTATAGCAACAGCCAAAGTAACCCTTATCTGATTGTTCACTGACTGCTGCATTTCGAGCAAAGGTTTTTCCTCTGTCCCAACATAAAGCGCCCCTACTACTTTACCGTTAACATCCTTAATAGGTTCATAAGCCGTCACGTACCAGTTGTTGACTACAAAAGCCCGACCTGTATATTTACTACCCTTTTTAATCACCTTGTCATAAACCGGGTCTGATAACAAAGTACCTGTAGCACGGTCACCATGGTCATTAGTCACATTGGTCGC
Source organism: Thermincola sp. GK-1 (assembly GCF_059412445.1). Classification (NCBI taxonomy): domain Bacteria; kingdom Bacillati; phylum Bacillota; class Clostridia; order Eubacteriales; family Thermincolaceae; genus Thermincola; species Thermincola sp. GK-1. Next base: position 61,970 of record NZ_JBSQAT010000010.1, on the reverse strand, counting down.
TATCCGGACCTTATCAAGAAATATTGTTGACCGGGCACCAAAATTTTTTTTGATATTGTCCACTATGGTATTGTTATTATTAAGAATTTTACCCAAGACCACATAACCGGCAATGCCCATATTTTTGTGCACGGGTTCTACCACCATCATGGCCATCGCTTTGCATTCTTTGGTGTATTTCAAATTTGTCGCTTGCGGGGTTGGAACTATATTTATACAGGCATTCCCGGCCACCCCTTCTGCTTCCAGAAGCTGCTTATCCAAAACCTCAATTCCGCTTGTTTCGCCACGCATCGTAGCTAGTTTTAAAATGTCAAGCTGATAAATATCTTTGACCGGTTCAGGATTGTTCTTGCTATATATAACTTTTCCCTCTTTATCGGTGAAGAATAAAATATCAGGACGAATTTCACTTGGCCAGGCCTGGACTTTGTTTTTCACCTTGGCCATTTGTGCAGGGGTGTAATCTCGGAGTTCCATTTCAGTTGTTATCGTCCTAAAAAGGTACGTCATATTTTCTAACTTATCATAAAAATAGTTATGCGCCCCCTGTAAAATGGTACCTACCTGCTCCTGCCCGTGTTTCTCCACTATGTAATATTTAGTGGAAAAACTTACCCTATATAAAAACAAAGTCATAATAACAACAAAAGCAATAAGTATTTTTCCTCTTAAGCTTACCCGATGTAATTTACCCAGCAATTTCTTAACTAGCATTCTACTTGGCCGCCTTTCCTGGGCATTAATTAACTGGTAATTTTTTCTGATATCCGACATATTTCTACAAAAAGGTTTGCATTTCCTTCTCATTTATCGATTTCAAAAACAAAAAATTAACATTTTTACTAATTTGTTTTTTTAAAATTCTTATAAAAACCATTATAAAAGGGCCTCCCATAACTTTTGGGAAACCCCTTTGTTCATGCCGGTTATAATAATCATTATGTTTATAACATAAAACTGCAACCTTTAAGCTTCTTTAAGCTTGTATAAGTTCCTGAAATTCTTATGGGCCACTAGAGCCTGGACTATTGTCCCGGCAATAATTTTTGCCATGTTGTAGACAGAATTTAAACGGGTACTTTGTAAAACCATCGTAGGCATAAACCCTCCCACATTGACTATCCCTTTTACCGATACGTCTCCTACAGGAGCCAATTCCTTATCCACACCGATGCCGGGCTTTAATGGTTCTGCACACAGCACGATATTATCTACATTATTGGCCCGACCCAAGCAGGCGTCCACAGCAATGACCAAAGCAGAAGGATGCATGGTCTTGATTTTACGGGTTACTTCTTCCAGATTAAGCGCATGCACAGGCGTGTCCAATGTACCAAAAACACGGGCCCACGGATACTCTTCCTTGATCAATGTTCCGGTCAATGGCCCGAGACTGTCCCCGGAAACACGGTCCGTTCCGATGCAAAGTATAGTCACTTCCTGATATCCTTTCATCATTTCTATCAAGAGTTCCAGCATTAATTTTTGGCCCTCTTTGTCTCCATAATGAAATTTGTATTCCACTATAAACCCCCTTCTCCTATAGGCTTAATCTCTGGGGTTATTATAGCGAAAGTCCTTTGTCGAAATCCTCAAAAACCGGGCTGCCGCCGGAAAGAAATTATCTTGATTTTTCATCACCGGTCGGGGAATTTTACTGCCTGCGCAAAAAAAGTATAAACTTCTGCAGAGCTCGCCTAAAAAAAGTCCTAAGCTTTTTCCTTGAAAGCTCGGTATTCTGCATCTGCAGCCTTTTGGGCCTCAATCCTGACCATGTAGATTTCGTCATAATGGGCTTCCAATGTGGCTACTACCTGCCTATCCAGCGCTTGCTCTCCGACCATTTTCCGTAATATTGACATTACCTCCTCCCTGGTCAAACCTGCCCGGTATGGCCGATCTTCCGTGAGCGCCGTAAAAACATCAGCTACTGCCATAACACGCGAGCCGAGGGATATGTTTGCACTGCAATGGTGAAAAGGATACCCTGTTCCGTCCAGTCTTTCGTGATGAAAAGCGGCCCATGTTCTTATCATATCCAGGTCTGGTAAGGGCTCAAACACATAATGGGTATAAAAGGCATGACTGCGCATAATATCAATTTCTCTATCATCCAGTCTGCCCGGTTTTTCCAAAATCTGCGCAGGTACCGCCAGTTTCCCTAAATCATGAACATATCCGGCAACCATCATCATTTTGCATTCACGTTCAGAGAAACCAACATATCTCGCCAAAGCCTTTGCACTGGCCGCCACCCCGCTGGAATGGCTGGCAGTAAATGGACTCCGGAAATCCACAATTTGACTGAGCATCTTGGCAAAACTGAGCAGACCGTCATCATCTAATTCCAGCGTCCCCATTCCGACCCTGTTTTGCAAAGTTGTCTCCAATGCAGGGGACAAAGCCTCAAACCAAAAATATTCTTTTTTGGCCAGTCCCATAAAAACTTCTACTAAATCAGGGGAAAACAGGTGCCCCGACTGTTTTTGTATTTGCGCACAAATATCCTTGACTTGACCAAGTATCTCCCGTTTCCTGTTGATAAGGACTTCTATGCGGTCTGCCAGGTGGATTATTTGGCTCCCCAATGGTACTTCCTCCTGTAGAGTCCCCTGGGCCCAGGGAGTATGGTGGTCCTTCACCAACAAGGCGGCCTCTTGAAAAGGCGCAAACTTGCTCAACAGCAAATATCCGGTATGAGCATGGCTTTGAGCATTATTTGTTTCGAATTCCAGAGCGTCAAGCCGTTCTTTTACGCTTAATGCACCACTGTCATGAAGAAGCCCGGCCAACACTACATTGTTTTGTTCTTCACTGCTTATTCCTGCTTCTCTGGCAATGCTTTTGGCTATATAGGCAACCCTTTTATGGTGGCCAACAAGCGCGGGACTTACCAGGTCGATGGCCCCGGAAACACACATCACCAGGTTAAAAAGAGGCACATGGATATCTTTAACCATACAAACCACCCCTGTTTTCTTTTTAAATCAAGGCCACTGTATAAACAAAAATAAGCACGGACTATCAAGGTATCGCTCATCTACTGGCAAGTTATTCCGCTTATACCAATATACTGTTTCGACATTTCGTGTCAAATTCCTCCAAAACCGCAAAGGACTGCCTAAAAGGCAGCCCCCAGGCTGTTGCCAAAGGTCATTCTGATAAATTTGGGGAGGTTAAATGTTTTCCGGAACGGAGCTCTGGTTTAATCCGCCGGTTTTTTTTGGAGGGGTGGGTGGGGTGACTGGGCTACCCCGGAGCTTTGTGCTGCAAAACCAGGCCGAAGCTGCGGTTGCCGCTATGGAGGTAAAACAGTCCATGCTCCAAGGTTACGGGCAGAGACAGTGTACACTCCGTTCGGTTGAAATCACTGAACCCGGCCAAATCGTCGTCCGTGACTCATGGCCGGGTTTCCGGCATCCGTGCCGGAAACAGTGATTTCAAGCCCTCACTGTCGTTAACACTGTCTATCCGCCCTCCACCTGGTCGCAACTTACTGTTTTACCTCCATAGCGGTATTTTCTGTTTTTCTTAAAGTGACAGTTATTTCAGCGTAGAACGCCAAGCGGCAAAAAAAGGGGGGGTGGGCAGGGTTCTCCGTCTACCGTTTGGGAGCGACTGCGCCCGCAAAACCGCAGCCGGGCAGGCAGGGAGTTCCCGCATGTTCGAAGATGGCGAAGGCCGCCGGGAAGTCCGGCACTCAACACATGTTGAGTGACCGGACGGGAGGCGGCCTAACTTATTAGAAATGCAATATGAGCCATCGAGTTCGGGAACGCTGCCTGCCTGGCAGCGGTTTTGCAGCATCAAGCTCCCTGGTAGCGGAGAACCCCTCCCACCCCTCCTTAGCTGGGAAGGTGCTGCCCCGGAGCAACGGCTGTTTCACCGGTGCAGCGGCTACAATCGTACTAATTTGACTTTGTCTACAATCTGAGGGCTGCCTAAAAGGCAGCCCTCCCCTTTTACTAACTTACCTTTTCCACTTTCACAGCAGCCACCTTTAACTCAGGTATCTTACAAACAGGGTCTTTGGCCGTATTGGTCAGGAAATTAACTGCCGCTTCGGAGAAATGAAAACTGGTAAAGACCATGCCGGGCGGCACTCTGTCGGTTACATCAGCCTTCAGCAGGATTTCTCCCCGCCGGGAGCTTACCTTAACCATATCCCCTTCCTGGATACCCAGTTTCCTGGCATCGGCCGGGTTAATTTCCAGGAACTCTTCGCTGTAAATGGTGTTCAGGCCTTTTGCCCGGCGGGTCATGGTACCGGTATGGTAATGGTATAACCGTCGGCCGGTGTTTAATACGAAAGGATATTCGGCATCGGGAAGTTCTGCCGGTGGTTTAAAGTCTACTCCGGTAAACTTGCCTAAGCCACGGGAGAATTTACCCTCATGCAGGTATCTGGTACCGGGATGTTCTTTAGTGGGACATGGCCACTGCAAACTTCCCCGCTCCAGCCGTTCGTAAGAAATACCGGCATACTGCGGCGTAACAGAGGCAATTTCATCAAAAATCTCCGATGCGCTGCTGTAATGGTGCGGGTATCCCATCCGGGTGAGGATTTCAGCAATAACTTCCCAATCCGCTTTGCCAGGGATAGGATCAATAGCTTTACGAACCCGCTGTACACGGCGTTCGGTATTAGTGAAAGTACCGTCCTTCTCCGCAAAGCTGGCGCCGGGCAGAACCACATCAGCAAGCATGGCGGTTTCAGTGAGGAAAAGGTCCTGCACAACTAAAAACTCCAAATGTTCAAGAGCTTCTTTGACGTGGTTGATATCAGGATCGCTGAGCATCGGGTTTTCACCGAGAATGTACAACCCTTTCAAGTCCCCACGGTGAGCTGCATCCAGCATCTCGCCCACTGTCAGCCCTACTTTGTTTGACTGCTGCACTCCCCAGGCTTTGGAGAATTTCTCCACCACAGCCGCGTCCGTAACAGGTTGATATCCGGGGAATACGTTGGGCAGGCCTCCCATATCACAAGCACCCTGTACGTTATTTTGGCCCCTTAACGGGTTAACGCCGCTACTGGGTTTTCCAATCTGGCCCGTTAACATGGCCAGGTTAGCTATGGCCAGTACGTTGTTGGTTCCCGTTATATGTTGGGTAATGCCCATCGTATAGAATATAGCCGCGTTTTTAGCCCTGGCAAAACCGCGGGCAATTTCCCGGATAGTTTCCGCCGGAATACCGATAATACCGGCATAGTTTTCCGGAGTAAAGTTAGCCACAGCTTCCTTGAGTTCCTCAAAGCCTTCAGTCCTGTTGGCAACAAACTCCTTGTCATATAAGCCTTCCTCAATAATGACATTGCACATGGCATTAAGCAGAGGAATATTGGCGCCCGGTTTTAATGGAATATAATAGGAAGCCAGTTCCGCCATTTCCGTTTTTCTCGGATCAGCTACCACCAGAGTGGCGCCCCTGCGGACTGCCTTTTTCATTTCAATGGCAATGATCGGGTGGGTTTCCGTGGTATTGGAACCCAATACAAACAGGAAATCACAGTCTTTAATCTCTCCAATAGAGTTGGTCATTGCTCCACTACCGAATGCAGTTGCCAGACCGGCAACAGTAGCAGAGTGTCAGAGGCGGGCGCAGTGGTCAATATTGTTGGTCCCGAAACCGACCCGCGCCAGTTTGTTGACCAGGTAGTTCTCCTCATTTGTACAGCGGGCGGAAGTCAATGCACCCAGTGCATCGCTGCCGTGTTTTTCTTTCAGTTCATTAAACCTGGCCGCAACGTAACTGAGCGCTTCATCCCAACTGACCTCTACAAAGTCGCCTTCTTTTTTGATTAAAGGTTTGGTTAACCGGTCAGGGCTATGGACAAAGTCATAGCCAAACCTTCCTTTTACGCAAAGGTGACGGCCATTAACCTCACTGGTTGGGTTGGAAGTCACACCAATGACTTTACCGTCTTTTACGTTCAAATCGAAGTTACAGCCGCACCCGCAATATGGGCAGGTAGTCTTGACCTTCTTAACTTCCCAGGAACGGCCCAAACCCTGCATATTCTTTTCCGTGAGGGCCCCTACGGGACAAACGGCAACACAACTGCCACAGGAAACGCACTCTGAATCGCCCATGCCTTCATTAAAGGCGGGGCCGACCTTGGTATTAAAACCGCGGTACATGAAATCCAATACGTGCCTGCCCTGAATTTCGTCGCAAACGCGTACGCATTTGCCGCAGAGAATACATTTATTGGTGTCCCGGAGGATAACAGCGCTGGAATCATCGACAGGATCGTTGTGCCGTTCTCCTTCAAAGCTGGACTTTCTAATGCCGTAATAATATGCATAGTCGGCCAGTTTGCAGTTACCAAACTTCTGGCAGGTCATACAATCTTCCGGATGGTTGGCCAACATCAAATCAAGAATGGTTTTCCGTGCCTCTACCACAGCGGGTGAAGCGGTATGAACAACCATTCCTTCAGCCACTGCCGTAACACAGGAAGCAGGAAGATTGCGCCAGCCCTCGATTTCCACCACACAAATCCGGCAAGCGCCCGGCTGTGAAAGCTCAGGGTCATGGCAAAAGGTAGGTATAAAAGCGCCAATCTGTTCCGCCGCTTCCAGAACCGTTGTCCCTGCCGGTACGGTAACCTGCTGGCCGTCTATAGTAAGAGTTATCTCGGCCACTAACTCTCCCTCCTTTAACATTGGCATGGTTATCATGAGAGTAAGGAGTATCCTATTTGGTCAAAGCATTGATCTTTTCCAGAAGCTGAGCAATCCCCAATGCTTCCTCCCAGGAAACTTCGGTAAATTCGCCATCCTTCTTGATTAATGGCTTTTCCGGGCAATCGGGGTTATACAAGAGATTCACGCCCAGGCGTCCTTTGAGACACAAAGGCCGGCCGGCAGCAGCATTGGCTGCTGTAACCCCTACAACTTTCCCGTTTTTATAGTTTACATCAAATGCACATCCCGCTGCACAGAATGTACAGGTAACTTGTTTCTTCTCTAATTCCCAGGTCCGGCCCTTTCCCATCATGGTTTTGTCAACGATGGCGCCAACAGGGCATACAGCTACGCAGCGGTTACAGTATACACATTCCGAATCCTTTAAATCAGTGTCCAGAAAGGTGGCAATTTTGGTATTAAAGCCACGGTAGGCAAAATTTATCACACTGCGTTCCTGTACAGCGTTACAGGCAGCCACACATTTGCCACACAGGATACACTTGTTGAGATCCCTGTAAATATAAGGGTTGGAATCATCAGGCCGGTATGCGTGTTTTTCTCCTGCAAATGCTGTACCTGTTACCCCATACCGGTATGCGTAATCCTGCAGTTTGCAGTTGCCCGATTTTTCGCAGGTCATGCAATCCAGGGGGTGGTTAGCCACTAGCAGCTCCAATATGGTTTTCCTGGCTTCCACCACGGCCGGTGATTCAGTATGCACCACCATACCATCAGCCACTGCAGTTACACAGGAAGCAGGCAGGTTGCGCCAGCCTTCGATTTCCACCACGCAAATTCGGCATGCTCCCGGCGCCGTTAAATCCTTTTCATAGCAAAAGGTTGGGATAAAAGCGCCGATTTTTTCGGCAGCTTCCAGCACAGTGGTTCCGGCCGGAACAGTAACCTGGCGGCCGTTTATGGTCAAGGTTACATTTGACAACTTATTCACCTCTCTTTACGGCAAAACTGGAGGTATGTTCAACGCTTAACCCTTAATAATCGCGTCAAACTTACACTTCTCTATACAACTGCCGCACTTAATACACTTGCCCGCATCAATTTCATGGGCTTCTTTCTTCTCCCCGGAAATAGCGCCCACGGGGCAAACCTTCTTACAAGCGCCGCAGCCTTTACATTTATCGGGATCAATTTTATATTCCAGTAATGCGGTACAAACCCCGGCGGTACACTTCTTGTTATGGATATGGTCTTCGTATTCGTTACGGAAATAGCGGAGAGTAGCCAGCACAGGGTTGGGCGCTGATTGTCCCAAACCACAAAGGGCTGTCGATTTAATTACATTGCTTAAGCGTTCAAGGGTATCTATATCTTCCGGTTTACCCTTTCCGTCACATATACGGTTCAATATCTCCAGCATCCGCTTAGTACCTTCACGGCAGGGCGTGCACTTACCACAGGATTCCTTCTGGGTAAAGTTCAGGAAAAATCTCGCCACGTCAACCATACAGGTAGTCTCATCCATAACAACCAGGCCACCGGAACCCATCATAGCCCCAAGGGCAGTTAATGAGTCATAATCCACCGGTGTATCCAGGTATTCTTCAGGAATACATCCGCCCGACGGACCGCCGATCTGCACAGCTTTAAACTTCTTGTTGTTTTGAATGCCACCGGCGATATCGAAAATGATTTCCCTGATGGTAATTCCAATCGGCACTTCGGCCAGACCGGTTCTGTTTACTTTACCGGTCAGGGCAAAGACCTTAGAGCCTTTGCTCTTTTCCGTACCCATGCCGGCAAACCAATCAGCGCCTTTGCGGATAATACCGGGAATGTTGGCATAGGTTTCTACGTTGTTGTTGTTAGTTGGCTTATTCCACAAACCGGACTGGGCAGGGAACGGAGGCCGTACCCTGGGCATGCCGCGCTTGCCTTCAATAGAATTGATTAAAGCTGTTTCTTCACCGCATACGAAGGCGCCGGCGCCAGCCTTAATCCTCAGCTTGAAATTAAAGCCGGATCCCAGGATGTTTTCACCTAGCAGCCCTGCTTTCTCAGCCTGGGCAATGGCATTTTCCAGCCGCTTAATAGCCAGTGGGTACTCAGCCCGTACGTAAATATAGCCTTCATCAGCACCAATGGCATAACCGCAAATAGCCATTCCTTCAAGCACAGCATGCGGGTCTCCTTCAAGAACACTGCGGTCCATAAAAGCACCCGGGTCTCCCTCATCAGCGTTACAAATAACGTATTTTTTGTCTCCCGGTGATTTGTAAGCAAACTCCCACTTTAAACCGGTGGGGAAACCGCCGCCGCCGCGACCCCTCAGCCCTGATTTTTTAACCTCTTCAATTACCTGGGTCTGGCTCATGCTGGAAAGAACTTTTTCCAGCGCTTCGTATCCGCCATAAGCAATATACTCCTCTATACTGTCGGGATTGATAATGCCACAGTTGGCTATGGCCGTTTTTACCTGTTTTTTATAGAAAGGCATTTCGTTTAATATAGGAATCTCAGGTAGGACGGTTTTCCCTTCCTTGGGATCCTGGGCCACCGCCAAGTCACTGACAACTTTTCCGTTTAAAGCATGCTCTTCCAGGATTTTTAATGCTGTTTCCCCATTAACATTACCATAAATAACCCTTGGCATATCCGGTCTATGCACTTCCATAATCGGTTCTACATAGCATAAACCGATACAACCACTGTAAACCAGTTCTATGTCAAGGTTTTTGTTTTTAACTGCGTTTTCCAAAGCCTGCCATACTTTATCTCCTCCGGCAGCTATACCACATGTACCCATACCTACCACGATAACAGTTTTCTTGGCCTTTTCAGCCAATCTGTTTTGATATTCTTTTCTCTTTTCTGCTAAGGAAATCATGTAACCCCCCCCTTCTATTCATATTGGGCCAATATATCGGGTATTTGGTCCGGTGTCAACCGACCGTGTGTATCATCGTTTACCATGATGACGGGAGCCAAGCCACAAGCTCCTATACAGGCTACGGATTCAATGGTAAAGCGCAGGTCCTCCGTAGTTTCGCCATCCTTAATACCTAACTCCTGCTGTACGCGTTCAAAAATTTTGGCGCCCCCACGTACATGGCAGGCAGTTCCCAAACAAACGCGTATAATATTGCGCCCCCGCGGACTCAAATGGAACTGGGCATAGAAAGTACATACACCAAATATTTCGCTGAGCGGAATTTTCAGTTCTCTGGAAATTTGTTGCAGGGCTTCCTTGGGCAGGTACCCGTAAATGTCCTGAGTCTGCTGAAGTACAGGGATCAGAGCACCTTTTTGCCCTTTATACTTAGCCAACAAAGCTTCTAATGCTTCCTGCTTAGGATCCTTCTTTTCACAGCAGCACATTCTGTTTCCCTCCTTCCGTTTTTTCTTTAATTAAAACATTTGATAACCCGTTCTTCTGTGATTACATAATGAACAGGTTGATCGTGCTCTTCCGGATAGACATTATCCCTCATTTGCAATTCAAAAGCCAAAGCAATATGCGTGGCGTCGGGTTTGGTTCTCGGGAGGAACCTGTCATAAAAACCTCCCCCATAGCCCATCCGGTTCCCCCTAGTATCAAATGAAACCCCTGGAACAATGACAACGTCAATTTCCGAAGGGTCTACGGGACGAATACATTCTTTTTGGGGTTCCAAAATCCCCCAAGTACTGTTTGTCAAATCACCGGGAAAATCCTTTATTTCCGAAGGAATTAAGGTAGAAGTTTCACGTACAGTTATCGGCACAACAACTCGTTTCCCCCGGGCTAAAGCCCGTTTAATCAGGTCTCCCGTCTGCACCTCATTCCGAAAGTCTATATAAAACATGATTAACTCGGCTTCCCTGTACTCAGGCAAATCCTCGAGTCTTTTAGCAATTTTCTGACTTTTCCTGGTGACTTCTTCATTCGACATGGCCATCCTGTCAGCGATAATCTTCTTTCTTAATTCGCGTTTCAAAGATAATTCTCCTCCTATAAAATTCTGATTTTTTCAACTTTTCCTAGCGTTTATTTTCCATTTCCCTAGACAAGTCCGGCACTTCTAAATCATAACTATGCCTGTCTACCTCACTTTATACCTAACATTCGACATATTCTAGGGCCGTTCAAAATTATCCTGCTAAGCAAATAGCTATTAAATAAAATCTTACTATTAAATTAATTAACAATCTTTATATAAAAAACTTGCATTGCGGAGAAAGCCCCGCCATCGAAAAAATTAAGGGGAGGTTAAATCCGGAAAACATTTAGCCTCCCCGACTTTATGAGAATAATTAAGGTCCAACTCAAAGGATCTTCCAAAGAGCCGTCCCGGCTACGATCCCGCCAAGAACAGGCAGCAGGTCATTGAAAGCAGTGGCCGAATCAGGAAATAAAATCAGGAAATAAAAACCGGTAATTGCAAAGATGAGCAATTCGTTCCCCGAAATGATCACAACAACCAGAGTAATTACAAAAGCAGCAACGATGACTCCCAGCCATGGTGGATAAAAAATATTTTCCGCCGAGTAAAAATACCACCAGGCAAAGGTTCCCAAGACACATGCCACTCCATGCCTTATTAGGAATGATACAGTCATCGGTTCACCTCCCAAAAAAAGCCCGTCTCCGGCACCGGAAGACAGGCATACTGACGCTCATATCCTTCTTCGGCAGCCCGACTGTCATAGAGTAGTGGACCGGCCACTAATTCCTTAGACCCGCAGCTTTGCGTCCCCGCCTTTCGACAGGTTTGCCTTTTTCGAAAAAATCTTCAACTTAATTTTGATATTTTTTAATGATATTCGACAGCTTACAGTAATTCCCTCTCTACCATATCCGTTCCCCCCGAAAATGATGCTCCTGTCCCAGTCTGACCGGGACCGGGACTTTCGGCCTATAGCAATAAAAAAAGTCCTATTCCATAGGACTCCAAGTTAATCATCTCACTTCCTGAAGGCTAAAAGTTGACTAACACAGCTCTTGCTTGCCTGTCTTTGGTTAAAATCATGCCAACAATGTCCCCGACCTTTATTTCCCCCAAAGTAACATCGCTCTCCTTATTTTGGATGATCGCATCTTTGGCAACCGCTACATTAGGTGTAATGCTGACACTGTTGTCATCCATATGCTGGTCAATGGTCAAAATGCGTTTCTCCACGTCAACGGCTTTTACTTCACCTTCTACAAAGATTTCTCCCTGTTCGGGGTCGGTTTCGGGAATTTTTGATTTTTTCCTCTCCTGTTTTACCTCTTTTATTTCCTGTGATGGGTCTGTAGTTTGTTTCTCTCCGCCTTTGGGAGGAAAATTCGCCTGCACCGGAGGCTGAGGACTTGTCTTTTCTTGAAAGGCTTTAAAACCAAGGAAACCAGCCAGGAGAACAACGATTCCAACCATAATCCACATAGGCGCGTTTTTTTTCAAAACCGCTTCCCCCCTTGGTTTTCTTTTAAATCTATGCATATAATAACATAAAAGTGCAGAATTTACAACGAAAATAGTACTGCGCTCATGAAAAACGGGCCATATAGGCCCATTTTACTTGATTTTTAACCATTATAGTTTATAAACATCTTCACCCTTGAGAACATTAATAGCGTTCTCCCCTAATACTTTGATAGCTTCATCAATCTGCTCAACCCTGAACACCACAAGCGCGGCATCGGAAGATTTTTCCAGAAAAGCGTAAAGATATTCAATATTTATGCCACGGGCATCCAATATTTTCAACACAGCAGCCAAACCGCCGGGATGATCCTGAACTTCTACAGCAATTACTTCCGTAGCGCTGACTGTAAAACCGGCCTTCTTAAGACAAGCATAAGCCTCATCAGGTTTGTTCACAATCAGGCGAAGAATTCCAAAATCGGATGTATCAGCAATGGATAGCGCTCTTATATTGATGTTGTTCCGCCCCAATATTTCAGTCACATTCGCCAATCTACCGGACTTGTTTTCCAGGAACACCGAAATTTGCTTAACTTTCATATAAATCCCTCCTTACAAAGTTATTTTGGCCGGGTTTAATTAAAAACTCTCTTAACCAAAGCTGAATCCCTTTGTTGATTATAACTCCCTTTTATCCACTATGCGTTTTGCCTTACCTTCGCTTCTAGGAATGGTTCTGGGCTCAACCAGCTTAATCTTGGCGGAAATTCCCAAGACGCTCTGAATTTCGTTGCGCAGTTTGCGCTCCAATTCTTCCAGTCGTCTAATTTCATCGGAGAACATCTTATCAGATACCTCAACCCAGATTTCCAGGTCATCCATTGCTCCTTTCCGGTCTACAACCAGCTGGTAATGGGGCTCTGTCTCGCCAATAGCCAACAACACACTTTCAATTTGCGACGGAAATACGTTGACACCGCGGATGATAAGCATATCATCGGTTCTGCCTGCTACCCTCTCCATGCGAACAAAAGTCCGACCGCAGTCACATTTTTCTTCAATTAATACCGAAATGTCTCTGGTCCTGTACCTGATAACAGGAAAGGCTTCCTTAAGCAAAGAAGTAAATACAAGTTCACCTTTCTGTCCGTATGGGAGCGGCTCCAAAGTCTCGGGATCCACCACCTCGGCAATAAAGTAATCTTCATTGATATGCATCCCGTTTTTGCACTGGCATTCCATAGAAACGCCGGGCCCAATTACTTCGCTCAGTCCATATATGTTATAAGCATCAATCCCCATCTTGTTTTCCAGTTCCTTGCGCATGTTATCGGACCAGGGTTCCGCGCCAAAGACCCCGATCCGCAGCTGACTGGCCGGTAAATCAATACCCATATGGACAGCCTCTTCAGCTAAATAGAGAGCATAAGAAGGCGTACAAGCCAAAACTGTCGTGCCGAAATCCTGCATGAGCATTAACTGCCGCTTGGTATTCCCACCGGAAATGGGGACAACTGTAGCCCCCAGTCTTTCAGCCCCATAATGACAGCCAAGACCGCCGGTAAATAATCCATAGCCGTAAGCAATTTGCACCGTATCATCTTTTGTAGCTCCCGCCATGGCAAAACAACGGGCCATCAGGTCTGCCCAGTTATTAATGTCATTTTGGGTATAACCTACCACAATCGGCTTACCGGTAGTTCCGGAAGAAGCGTGTACCCGTACCAGTTCGGATTTAGGTACCGCAAACAGATCAAATGGATAATTATCCCTTAAGTCCTGTTTAACAGTAAAAGGTAATTTGCTTAAATCATCCACACTTTTGATATCGCCGGGTTCCAAACCTATTTCCCGAAAAGCCTTTTGGTAAAAAGGCACGTTTTCGTAAACACGCCGAACAGTTTCCTGCAAACGTATACCCTGTAGTTCCCGAATACCTTCTCTTGACATGGTTTCAATCTCCGGGTGTAACACTCGTCTCAACTCTCCTTTACAACAAAATTTTATCAACAATTTAATGAATAATTTTAAAAATAAAATTTAGTTTTATTTCAACATACTAAGCAATTATCCTGCTCCAAATAAGAAAATATTCTTAATGTAATACATTTTTTTCATTTTTAAACTAATTCCAATTTTATGGGACAGTTCCGGGCCAGGTCCATATAATGGCAGCCTCGTAAGTCCCGGCCCCATACATCGAAGGCAACAGCAGGAAGGAAAACAGCGTCGTATTGACCGGCCAACCCTTTTTCTTCCTTCAGCGCCTGTATAAAATCTTCCAAAACAAGCAGTCCCGCCGCTTTAATGGTTCCCCCCAAGTAACGGTTGGGTGTTTCCCTGACAACGAATTCCGTCTCCTGTTGCAAAGCCTGTATCCCTTTTTCCATCACCTTTTTCCCGAGAGACGAAACCAGAAGCAAAACCTTTTTATATCCTTTCCGCCGGCTCCTGTGCACCAATTCCTGCAGTAATGCCTGGTCCACATCATAACTCATTAAAATCCCCGGAGCCTCGCCCGGTTTCTTCACAAGGCAGGTACTAAAACTCCAGTTATTCCTTTGCAGGATCAGAGTTACTTTGCCGCCGCTTTCCTTAATGCGGTGAAAAGCGTCTACCCGAGAAATAACCGGACTGCCATTGACAGAAATTATCCGGTCGCCTATCCGTAAACCCGCTTTTTCAGCGGGAGAACCTGGAAAAATCCCTTCTACCTGAGCACAGAGATCTTCCAATATAGGGGGTTCATAGGAAATAGGCATCTTAAATTCAGTTCTCAGTTTATTAATGAAACTATGCACTTCTTCCCAAAGGGATTCCTTAAAGTTTGCTTTTTCTTTTCCCCATCGGGTATATCCAGGCAAAAATACCCGTGTTGATAAGGCACCCGTTTCAGCCAATGCCGCAATAGTATCCCGTAAATCATCCCACCCCGTCAGGTGTGGAACAGCCACCACACTTCCGTGAAAAGTCACCCGCGCCTGCCGCAACCGGGCAAGATTTGCCACCACCCGCTGTTCGGAACTATCTCTCATGAGCAACCAACGTTTTTCGTGAGAAACGCTGTTTAGGGAAATGTTTAGTTCCACATTACCGGCATTTTCTAAAACTGCAAGTACCTCGTCTGTTAATAAGATGCCGTTTGTCGTTATCTGGACAGGCGTTTCCGGGAACCTGCTTCTAATGAGCCTTATTACCGATTTAAAATAGGGGTGAGTCAGGGGCTCACCCTCATTTAAACGGGTCACCGACTCCCCGATCACTATTTTTTGGGTCGGATCTATAAATTCAAGCAACTCTGCAAGTTTCTCCAAACTCAAAGGGGGCATGTTATAAGTTTCCAAATCGGGTGGATTCTGTGGATTGCTGCAAAAAACGCATCTGACATTGCAGACAGAAGTAAGCGGAAGTATATTGGCCGCATTTACTGAATGCAGCAAAAGCCGGTCAATGGCGGGTTTCATTTACGTTCACCCGCGCTTTACGGTAATAGAAAATTCCGGCAATCAGTATGACGAAGGCACTGATAAGCTGGGAGACAGTTATTGGACCCCAAATAAGCAGGTTTTCCCGAAAAGCCTCGACTATGATCCGTTCAATTCCGTAAATAATTAGAAAAAGAAGAAACATCTGACCGTCGAAGGTTTTTCTTTTTTTAAACCAGAGCAAAAACAGGAACATACCCATCCCAAAAGCCGAAGAATACAGTTGAGTAGGGTAGCGGTACAGATTATCGAGGTGGGGAAAAATAACTCCCCATATTGAATTAGTCGGCTTTCCATAACAACATCCGTTTAAAAAACAGCCAATGCGCACTATACCGTAACCCAGAGCCAAAGCCGGAGTCACCACATCAGCCAGTTGCCAAAAAGGCAGCTTTTTTTTCCGAATATACCAAATTCCCGTCAAAAACCCTCCGGCCAAAGCGCCATAGTAGACAAGACCTCCGCGCCAGAGGAAAAATACTTCTAACGGATGGGACAAATAATACGAGGGGTCATAAACAAATACATAAAACAGCCTGCCCCCTATCAGCCCGCCTACAACCAGGTAAATAACCAAATCAATGATCGTATCGGCTGATATGTTGTACTCCTTCGCCCACCTTATCGTCAGATAGGTTCCGATCAATACCGCTATACTTAACATCAACCCCCAGGAATAAATGGAAAAGGCCCCTAACTTGAATAATATCGGACGCAAGTTTGTTTGACTCCCTTCAGTAAATAATAAATATAATGTTATGTTGATAAAAATGGGTTTACTTAGCAATTCATATCAAATACAGTTGGTATTTAATACCTTATCCTTGTCGTTTTAAAGAGTACTCTATCGAATTTATAAACAAAATCAGATTTTTTGAACAAATCCACAATTTCCACAGGGTTATCCACATACTTTAGGGGCTTTTTTGGCTGTTTCAACCGGTTATCCACAAAACCCACAGCTTTTGTTAAAAAATTGGTAAAAATTTTTTGCACATAACAAAACCTTTACATATCAAGTTATTAACAGTGTTATCCACATTATCCACAGGATAATGTCATCCACAAAACAGGTGTTCTAAAAAAGGCTCGGCTTTTAAACTGTCGGAAATTTCTATATTTAATAGGTTTCCCGGCCCAATTTTAGACCCGGTACGGCATTTAATGTCAGTGGCGCTATCTGTTGTCGCAAAAGCTTATAATATCCTGCACATCCTATCATAGCTGCGTTATCGGTACACAATTCGATCGGCGGCTGGAAAAAACTAATGCCCTGTTCCTGGAGTCTTTTTTTCAGCCCTTCGCGCAACTGCTTATTAGCGGCCACCCCACCGGCCATAACGACTGTTTTTACACCCAGCTCGCGGGCCGCCATGACCGTTTTGTCAATAAGTACATCGGTTACAGCCCGCTGAAAACTGGCAGCCAGGTCGGCTTTGTTTATCTTTTCGCCTTTTTGGGCAGCCCTGTTTAAGTAGTTTAATACCGACGATTTCAGGCCGCTGAAGCTGAAATCATAGTTTTCCAGGTAAGCGCGCGGAAATTCCACGGCAGCCGGGTTCCCCGCCGCTGCCAACTTATCTATCAGGGGACCGCCAGGATAACCCAACCCCAAAGCCCGGGCCACTTTATCAAAGGCTTCCCCGGCAGCATCGTCCCGTGTTCTTCCAATTACCTCATAAACACCGTGGTCTTTTAGCAAAACCAACTCTGTATGCCCACCGGATACTACCAGGCATAAAAAGGGAAAAGATAAGCCGGGTTCCACCAGGAAATTGGCATAAATATGTCCTTCAATGTGATTGACACCAATCAACGGAACATTTAAAGCATAAGCCACAGCCTTCGCCGCTGTTACGCCCACTAGGAGCGCCCCTACCAGACCGGGGCCATAAGTAACGGCCACTGCATCAATATCCCGAAAAGTAATACCGGCTTTTTCCAGTGCCTCGGCGATAACTCCGTTTATAATTTCCACATGTTTGCGAGATGCAATTTCCGGTACAACCCCGCCAAATTTTTGATGTACAGGTATTTGTGAAGAAATGATATTGGACAATACAATATTTCCGTTCTTTAATACGGCAGCCGAAGTTTCATCACAAGATGTCTCCAGGGCCAGTATGATTTTCTCCATGCCTTTTCACCTTAACCGAGACAGATTCTTTTCCGAACAACTACGCCAGAAAGTTAAACCTCTTTCAGATTATCTTTCCACATGATAATGGCGTCTTCTTTAGTATCTGTATAATAACCTGGGCGCAGGCCGCAAGACACAAAACCCACTTTTTCATAAAGCTTGATGGCTCCATGATTAGAAAGACGGACTTCCAGGGTCATTCTCCGGCAACCCCGGTAGAGGGCCTCGTTACACATTTCCTTAAGCATTTCCCGGGCAATACCCTGGCGGCGGTAATCGGGATGTACGGCCAAAGTAGTAATATGAGCCTCATCCACTATAACCCACATGCCGCAATAACCGATAACTTTATTACCATCCAGAGCCACTATGTAACAGGCAAATTCATTGTTCATTATTTCATGGGTGAAAGCCGCCTTCGTCCATGGCGTGGGAAAAGATACCCTTTCAATAGCCAATACTTCATCCAAGTGAGCGCAAGTCATGGCAGCAAGCCTTTTCATTTTCTGCTTCCCCTCTTCTTTTCTCCCAGGTGATTTCCGCCTCAGAACGCCTGAGATACACCGGATTTATTTCCGTTAAGCCCTTGATTTCACCACGGCGGAATTCCTCAGCGCCTAAAAGGGCAACGGCCCCGGCCCTCGTATAAAGGTTCAATTGATTGGCTTGAACGGCCCGCCCGCCCAGTATAGCTTGTATCTTTTCAAAATATACGGGCACACCGTCACCCAAAAAAATAACGGAACCTTCTGTGCCGTTAAGTTTCTCCACAAGGTTTTCTATGCTCATGGCTCTCGCTTCTTCAATAATATGCAATTTCCCGCCGGAACAGCGATAAATGCATGTATATACTTCCTGCTTGCGGGCATCCAAAATCGGGCAAATAAGCCCTTCAAAATGCAAAACATTTGCGGCCAAAACTTGTAATGTGGATACCCCGGTAACAGGAATTTGCAGCACTTGAGCCAGTGTTTTTGCAAAAGCCATCCCTATTCTCAACCCCGTAAAAGACCCCGGACCGCCTGTAACAGCAATTCCCCCAAGTTCATGCACTGTAATCCCGGCATCTGCGATTACCTGGTCCACCATGGGCAATAAGACCTGGGAATGGGTGAGTTTGTTGTGAATAAACCGTTCGGATATGATCCGGCCGTCTTTAACAATAGCCGCCCCAGCCACTTTTGTGGCTGTATCGATTCCTAACACATACATCCAGTTTTCAACTCCTGCATCAGGTTGCTATACCTTTCGCCTCTGGCCCGAAAAGTTAACTTGCGCCGATATTCGTCCGCCGTTTCCTTCTCTATAGCAATTTCCAGATAAGCCTCCGGCAGCAATTCTTTTATTTTCGAAGGCCATTCTATTAAGGTAACCCCGGACCCATAAAAATACTCTTCGAGCCCCAGTTCGTACCCTTCGTCGGGGTCTTCCAGACGGTATGCGTCAATATGGTAAAACGGCAGCCTGCCGGTATATTCATTAATCAAAGTAAAGGTAGGACTGGTAACATGTTCCTCAATACCCAATCCCCGGGCAAAACCCTGGGCAAAATGGGTTTTGCCTGCTCCCAAATCCCCCTGCAGGCAGATAACATCACCGGGACGCACATGCCGGCTTAATGCTTCCGCTATTTTATATGTCTCTTCAGGACTTTTGCTAAAGATAACCACCCGAAAACACCTTTCTGTTCGCCATATTTGTATTATGGACCAAAAACTTATTCTGTAAAATGGTTATAACCCCGGGGAGATATTTGCATTTCTCCCCCAGGACCGCCCCTCATCAGATATCCTTTTTCTTTCTCTGTAACATGGCCAATTCTGTATAACGAAAAACCACACTTTGCAAATAAACGCTCCACTTTTTCCAAAGCTCTGGGTTTTACAGTAAAAACCAGTTCAAAATCTTCGCCCCCATAGAGGGCCCAATGAACAGGGTCTGTCCCGCAGCTCTTGGCTACCTCCTTGGTGGCATCTGCAATGGGTATTAAATCGTAGTCTATCACAAAACCGGTATTGCTGGCCTGGGATATCTCATGCAGCTCACTGGCCAACCCATCACTGATGTCGTTCATAGAGGTGGCCAGACCTTCGCTACTAAGAAGCAAGCCCTCTTTTACCCTGGCTTGGGGCTCCAGGTGGAAAGAAAGGGCCTCCCGCCGGGCTTCCTCCGGACATTCCAAATCCCTGTTCAGCAGTAGCTGCAACCCCGCAGCCGAACCTCCCAGAGGACCTGTTACACATATTATGTCGCCGGGAGCAGCCCCGGACCGGTATATCACTTTTCCCTCATCGGCCTCGCCCACCAGAGTTACATTAATAACCAATAAGGGAGGGCATTTCACCGTGTCTCCTCCAACTATATTCAATTCGTATGTACGGGCAGCTTTCCTCATGCCCCGGTAAATCTCTTCAACGGCCTCCAATTCCAACTGTGGAGGAATCCCTATGGATACAGTGGCACAAGCAGGAATCCCCCCCATAGCCGCAATATCACTGACATTGACCACAACTGCCTTCCAGCCAATCTGTTCATAAGACGCAAAGTGCCCGGAAAAATGAATTCCTTCTACCAGCATATCAGTGGTCATCAGCAGCCATTTACCCTCGCCGGGGCGGAAAACCGCCGTATCATCGCCGATACCCATGATCAATCCCTGACGCCGGAATTCCAGATTAGAACTAATCCGTTTAATAAGACCGAATTCTCCAATTTCAGCAATTTTCATATGAAATCTCCCATAAAATCAATTCTTAACCTATTATACCCTGTACTGGCTTAAAGCTCAACCAGACCTTTTTGCTGTATTCATTTTGGTTTATTAATAAGCCGCAAACTTAGCCATCCGGCTAATCTGTTTTTCCTGCAGGTTATATAAGCTGTCGAAAAATGCCGTCCTAAAACTTGCCGGTCCGTATACGTCAGCCCTTCCGGCGGCAATTTCGCCTGCTATTCCGTAGCAGATCAGCGCCGCTGCAGCCTCATGAACCGGGCTATCTTGCAGGGCCAGGAAACAGCCGATAACAGAACCGGCCATGCAACCCGTACCTGTTATAGTACCCATAAGCTCATGCCCGTTACTTATTTTATAGCCGGTCCGGCCGTCAGTAACGATGTCAGTAACTCCGGTGACTACGACGGTAACATCTCTGGCGGCGGCAAATTCCCTGGCTATCCGGTCTATATCCTCTACCGTCCCTGCCGCGTCAACACCCCTGATTTCGGCTTCGGTACCTGCCAAAATAGCTATTTCCGCATAATTTCCTTTAACAACAGATACTTTTACTTCGCTGAGGATTTTCCTGGCCGATTCGGTGCGCAGTTTGGTGGCTCCGGCACCGACAGGATCCAGTAAAACAGGGATTCCCAGCCGGTTCGCCTTTTTACCCGCTTTGATCATAGCCGCTACCTGGTCGGGTTGAAGGGTTCCGATGTTCAAAACCAAGGTCCTGGCCGCTTCCACCATTTCTTCCACCTCGTCGAAGGCATGGGCCATAACCGGCAAGCCGCCTGTATGCAGAGTAATGTTGGCGCAATCATTAGCCGTAACGTAGTTAGTAATATGGTGAATAAGCGGTTTTTCCCGTCTCACCCGGGCCAAAAACCCGGCTACCTGAGACGAATTCAAGTATTTTAACTTTTCCTGCATTTGTACGTACGCCTCCTTCAGACTTAATAAACATTTCAACTTTCGCAGTTCTATTAGCACTATGGTGGTAAAACAATAAGTTATGACTTACGGTACACAGAGAAACATTTTACTATACCAGGACACAGATATTAATTTTAAGAGTAAAGTTTATGACTTTTTGTTCCTGTCACATTGCAAATGTTCCCCAATTACTTTCATGGCGCAAAATTCTCCACACATGGAGCATTCTTCTTTACCCTTATTTTCATCTTTGTCTTTTATGTTCTTCTCCTGCCAATACCGGACTGCTTTCTCCCGGTCTATAGCCAGTTCTATCTGTTTTTGCCAGTCCAGGGCCTTCCGTGCTTTGGCCATTTCCAGGTCCCAGGCCAATGCTCCCGGCGCTCCCTTGACAATGTCAGCGGCGTGAGCGGCAATCCTCGCCGCAATCACCCCTTCCCTTACATCTTCTACCGACGGCAGGCCCAAATGCTCGGCGGGTGTCACATAACAAAGAAAATCCACTCCGGCAGAGGCCGCAAGGGCGCCGCCAATAGCCGAGGTTATATGGTCATAACCCGGGGCGACATCGGTAACCAAAGGTCCCAGTACATAAAAGGGCGCCCCTTTACAGATGCGTTTCTGCAATATAACGTTAGCTTCAATTTGGTTGAGCGGTACATGGCCGGGGCCTTCAACCATGACCTGTATGCCTCTTTCCCAGGCCCGGTCTACCAATTCGCCCAGAATAATTAACTCGTGTATCTGCGCCCGGTCACTGGCATCTGCCAAACAACCGGGCCGCAATCCGTCACCGAGGCTTAAAGTGACATCATATTTCTCGGCTATATCTAATAGCCGGTCATACTGTTCGTACAAAGGGTTTTCCCGGTTGTGATGCAAAATCCAGCCCGCCATAAAAGCCCCGCCGCGGCTAACAATGTCCGTAATCCGGCCCTCTTTTTTCAAACGCTCAATTCCCTCGCCGGTAACGCCGCAATGGACAGTAATAAAATCAGCCCCATCGCGCGCCTGTTGTTCAATGGTATTAAACAGGTCTTCCTCGGTCATTTCAATCAGATTTCCGTATTTTCGCCGGGCTTCCACCATCGCCTGGTATTCGGCAACTGTGCCGACTGGTACCGTACAACGCTTTAAGATCTCTCGCCTGATGACATTTAGGTCGCCGCCTGTGCTGAGGTCCATCACTGCATCTACCCCCGCGGCCAAAGCCGCTTCCAGCTTTTCTATTTCCTTGTCCAAATCAGGAAATTCAGGCGATGTCCCTATATTGGCATTTACTTTCGTCCTTAGTCCATGGCCTATAGCGCAAGGCTCCAAATTTTTATGGTTTATGTTAGCCGGGAGGACTATAGTTCCTGACGCCAAACCATGCCGAATAAATTCCGCCGCCAGCCCTTCCCTTTGGGCTGCCATTTCCATGGCCGGTGTTATCCGGCCTGCCCGTGCCTCTTGCATTTGTGTCATTCTATCTACCACCTTCCATTATGTGAATAAATTTTTGTGCTGCCAGTGTTATATCGTCGGCCCCGACAACGGCAGTTATAACAGCCACGCCGTCAGCCCCGGCACTTAAAACTTCCGCCGCATTATCCAATTTAATACCGCCAATCCCATAAACAGGAATAGAAACGGCCTTTTTTACCTGCGCCAGCAATTCCAAACCCCTGGCTGTCCCCGCGTCGGGCTTGGTATCTGTATGGAAAACCGGCCCAAATCCAATATAATCGGCTCCCTCTTTTTCGGCAGTTAATGCCTCTTCCACCGTTTCCGCAGAAATCCCCAGAATCATATCGGGCCCGATGACCCGGCGGGCCATACGGACCGGCATATCATCCTGTCCAAGGTGGACCCCATCCGCATCAACAGCCAAAGCCACATCTATGCGGTCATTAACTATAAACAGGGCATTGTTTTCCCGGGCCAGCCTTTGCAACTCCCGTCCCACTTCCACCAGTTGTCTGGTGGTCCATTTCTTCTCCCGCAGTTGAATGATACCCGCGCCGCCGGCCAATGCCTGGCTTACTACCTCTGTTACAGGCCGGCCTTTGGCAAATTCCTGGCCGGTAATAACATATAATTTCCGGCCCGTCAATTTGCGGGAATTATTTTCGGTTTTTGCCGCCGGCAAACCTTTTGCCGGCCTTATGGCTTTTGTTGAATGGTCAAAATACCCGGCCAGGTGATTTGTCGGTCCGTGACCGGCGCCCAGGGAATCGGCATTTAAAAGCGCCAGGTATAGATAGTCTTTCGCTATTGGAATAGCCTTTTTTAAAGGCATTCCCAGGGCCAGGCAGGCGGCCAGGGCCGCGGAAAAAGTACATCCTGTTCCATGGGTGTTCTTTGTATCTACCCGCGGGCTCCGGTACTCATAAATTTCTTTGCCGTCGTAATAATAATCAATGGCTTCCCCCGACAGGTGGCCTCCCTTGATTATTACTCCTTTTGGACCCCAACCATATATAATCTGAGCGGCTTTTTCCACATCTTCCCGGTTGGCGATCCGGATACCGCTTAATACTTCTGCCTCTGCGATGTTCGGGGTAACCACTAACGCCAATGGCAACAATTTGTCCTTAAGGGCCTTTTCTGCTTCCGGCTCCATGAGTCTGTCCCCGCTTGTAGCCACCATTACGGGGTCGACTACAAGGTTTTCGTGTTTAAATTCCCTTATTTTTTCCGCCACCTCACATATAATGTCTGCGTTGGCAAGCATCCCCGTCTTTGTAGCATCGGCCCCTATGTCCGACAGAACATCGGACATCTGCTGCCCGACAAATTCAGCGGGCATAGCCCGAAAACCGCTTACTCCCAAAGTATTTTGGGATGTTACGGCAGTAATAACAGACATCCCATAAACACCAAACGCACTGAAGGTTTTCAGGTCTGCCTGGATACCTGCTCCGCCGCCGGAGTCCGATCCGGCAATAGTAAGTACCTTTTTCAAAGCTGATCCCTCCAAAAAATTTTTTTGAAAAGAAAAAACCCATTCCAGACAGAATGGGCGATATAATGCAAATATACCGACCACTTCCCTCCGCTGGCATTATCCAGGTCAGGTGCAAAGGGTTGGCATGAAGCCTCTCAGCCCGAAGGCACCCCTAGTGGCAACTAATTTTGAATAGAACAAAAGTTTCTATCGAAACTTTAAGGAAACTTTTGTTGATATCCGGAAATCATGCTTTGAGGTTATCCCCAATTTTACCTCAAAGCATAATTTCCTAGATACTGAAATATTATATCATATAAAACATAAAAAAACCACTATAAGTGGTATAGTGGTCGAAGTTTTTCTAACCAACGGAAATTTGCCGGTTATTTCCGTTGTCAGCCAAGGTTCGTATAATGCTGCGTATTTCCTCAATGTCAAAAGGTTTTATCAGGTATCGAACCCTCCCACTAGGTGTTTTGTCAAGCACCTCCTTCTCAGCAAAAGCCGTCATCATTACAATCTCAATATCAAGGCCCATTTGTAAAATGATTTCCAAGGCCTGGGTACCATCCATCCCCGGCATCCTGATATCCATGAATATTAAATCCGGTTGATTTTTCTTAACCTGGTCGACAGCTTCGAAACCATTACAGCCGGTGAAAGTTTGACATCCCTCTTCCTGGGCAACAGCTTCCAGCAAATGCCTTACGCCGGCCTGATCGTCAACAATCAACACTTTTAGAGGAAACCCACTCACTATTACACCTCCTTCGGCAGATACCAATTTACAATTCGTGTGTCCGAAATTACCTTTTTGATGTTCAAAAAGGCAGTTATGATGTCTAAAACTTATTTTATTCTATAATCTATTCTTCGACGTAAAAGAAGGGTTTCCTCCCCAAAAAATAGGCGATTTTCCGACAAAAACCGACGTTTTGACCACTTGCTAATGCTTCCGTATATATCTAATTATTTACTATCTAAATTAATTATTTTACCTGCAACAATGACCTTTTCCACCCGCGTTTTCAATTCAAATAAAGGTCCGTTTAAGATAATAATGTCGGCATCCTTACCCGGTTCCAGCGTTCCAATCCTGTCCTGCAAACCTAAAATTTGCGCCGCATTTACTGTCAATGCCTTCATAGCTTCCTGTTCATCCAACCCTTCCCGGACGGCTAAAGCGGCGCTCAATGCCAAGTAATTAATTGGGATGACAGGATGGTCAGTCATAAAAGCTATTTTTACACCGGCTTTGGCTAAAAAATAAGGGTTAGCCAAAGTCCTGTCTTTTAATTCAACTTTTGCCCTATTCGTTAAGAAGGGGCCCACGACGGCCGGTATTCCTCTTTTCGCCAACTGATCGGCAACTTTATATCCCTCGGTGCAGTGTTCAATGATAATTTTCAGATTAAATTCTTCTGCGATGCGAATGGCGGTCATGATATCATCGGCTCTGTGGGCATGGGCCCGGATAGGAATTTCTCTTTTCAAAACCTTGCAGAGTACCTCCATTTTCAAATCCCGTTCAAAAAAGGCTTCTTCCGTTCTTTGTCTTTGACGTTCCATCTTGGCCATATAATTTTCGGCTTTGACCAAAGCCTCCCTGAACAAAGCAGCAGTGGCCATTCTTGTCATAGGCATCTTGCTCTGGCTGCCATAAACTCGTTTAGGGTTTTCACCAAAAGCTACCTTGAGGCCGATGGGGTTTTTTATAACCATTTCGTCAACCACCCGACCAAAAGTCTTCATGGCCAGGTTTTCCCCGCCTATAACGTTTCCGCTTCCCGGCCCCGTAACAACAGTAGTCACGCCTCCTTCCAGGGCATCCTGAAAACCAAGGTCTTCCGGATTTATACCGTCAATAGCCCGTAAATGCGGAGTCACAGGCTCCGTCGATTCATTGACGTCGTTCCCCTCCTGCCTGTATACTTCTTCCAGTATTCCCACATGGCAGTGAGCGTCAATGAGCCCCGGCATAACAATTTTACCGGCGGCATCAATGACTTCCGCTCCTTCCGGAATTGATATATTGGAACCAACCTTTGCTATTTTTTGACCGTCCGTCAGAATAGTACCCTTTTCGTATTCTTTTCCCGTCATGGTTATTACCCGACCGTTAATTATGGCTAACATAACTCTCCTCCTTTGTTTTTGGGGTTGGCGCTGTACCGGTGGAACAACCGTTGCTTCGAGGCTCCGGGCAGCGGCGATTAAGTGTGATCACCCACTGACTACAGAACGGCCTGTATTACGGTTCGATCTGTACAAGGAAGGGTGGGTGGGGTGACCCGGCTACCACGGAGCTTTGTGCTGCAAAACCTGGCCGGGAAGGCAGCGTTCCCGAACTCGATGGCTCATGTTGCATTTCTTTATAGTCAGGCCGCCTCCCATCCGGACACTCAACCTCCGTTGCGTGCCGGACTTCCCGGCGGCATTCACCATCTTCGGACATGCGGGAACTCCCTGCCTCCCCGGCAAGGGTTTGCGGGCACAGTCGCTCCTTGACGGTAGCCTCAGCACGCCACCCACCCTTCCTTGTACACGCAACCTCGGAGCAACGGTTACTTCACCATACAGCGGCATCTGCAGGTCAAAGGTTGTTTCACCCCCAGCAGTAGACCCAATGGCCATTATTAAGGCGCAACTACCCCGCTCATACGGATTACCTCGACACCCCTGGCTTCCAGAGCGGCAATGATTTTGTTAATGCCTATGGAATCGCTGGGCATGTGACCGGCCACTACTATATTGCCAATGTTCTGTTCCCGTACAGCCCTGATTACATCATCGGGCATATGCATGGCCACCAGGGTTCCCACGCCGGCCTCAAAATATGCCCTGGCCACTTTTTCCCCGCCGTTGGTACCGCCGGCCATTACGACAAATACTTTCCCGGCGTAATCCTTTTCGCTGCCTACCCTGATCACCGGTTTAACCGGCGAATTCTGATACTCGGGAATTTCCACCAGTATATCAAGAACATCTCTTAAAGTGGCCTTCGGTATACCGGCCAATCCTCTGTCAAGAGCTGCCTGAACAGTCTTCTCCGTGAGAATGTCCGCAGGTGAATGAATGACCATATAGGGCATATTTAACAGTTGGGCAGCTGATACTACCCGATCATAATTCCCCACGTGGTGAGACCGGTCGACCTGTTCCACCCTTTCCTGGAGCACCTTTTGGGCTTTGTTGATGGGTATACCGGCCTCTACCATTCTATCAATCTGCCTGTACATGACTTTGTGGAAATCCACCATAGGCAGGCCCCCTTTGGGATGGTGGCTGATCACGGCGTCAACGCCCAAATCACGGGCCAACAACAGCTCGGCGACCTCCATATCAATGCCGAAGGCCAGCTTTTTTATGTTTTTGCCGGGCACAATAATGCCCGAATCGGGCGGCACCTCGTCCAATCCGGCCAATTCCAATACAAGGTTCATGATCTCCCGTGTTCGCAAAGCTATTTCTCCTTTCTTAGTAATTTCAGCAGCCAATAACCAGTTGCCCTTCGGAGTAACGATTGTATCGCCACTTCAGTCGTATCTTTGCGGCCAGCAACCACCGGCAACTGGTCGCTATACTTAGACATCTTTCATAGATAGGCTAACCCGCTCCCGCTCCAAGTCAATGCTCACAACCTTTACTTTGACTATATCGCCCACAGCCACTACTTCCATAGGATGCTTCACATATTTTTCACTGAGCTGAGAAATGTGCACCAAACCATCGTGCTTCACCCCGATGTCTACGAAAGCGCCGAAATCAACCACATTGCGCACAGTCCCTTGCAGCACCATTCCTTCACGCAGGTTTTCCAGGGAAGTTACTTCTTTATGGAAAATTGGTTTGGGCATGTCTTCCCGCGGGTCGCGCCCCGGTTTTTGCAGGGCTTCAATAATGTCCCTGACAGTAGGTTCACCCGCATTCAGTTCTCTGGCTAAAGCCGCTGCATCCATTTTAGATAAAAGTTCCTGCAATTGGCCGCTCTCCTTGCTGAGCAGGTCTGCCGGTTTCAATCCTACCTTGGCTAATATCTTTTCAGCCAGAAAGTATGACTCGGGGTGAACAGGAGTCTTTTCCAGGGGATTATCTCCATCTGCAATACGCAGAAAACCTGCGCACTGAACAAAGGTCTGTTCCCCCAAGCCCTTGACCTTTTTTAATTCCGCGCGGTTCCTGAATTTGCCGTTGCTTTCCCGGTAAGTGACAATGTTCTTGGCTACCGATGGTTTTATGCCGGCCACATATTTCAATAAAGAAGGCGATGCGGTATTAAGATCTACACCCACAGTATTTACACACGACTCTACTACCCCCTGCAAGGTGGCCTCCAGCCTTTTGGAATTTACATCATGCTGGTACTGGCCCACGCCCACGGCCTTGGGGTCAATCTTGACCAGTTCCGCCAGCGGGTCCTGCAACCGCCGGGCAATGGAAACAGCGCTTCGCAAGGATAAATCGTATTGTGGGAACTCCTCACCGGCGAGCCTGGAGGCTGAGTAAACTGAAGCCCCGGCTTCACTGACAATGGTGTAAGCGAGGTTCCCCGGGTATTCAGCCAGCAAATCTGCCACCACTGCTTCCGTTTCCCTGGAAGCAGTCCCGTTGCCAATGGCAATCAGGTCAACCTTGTGTTTGTCAATCAGGGAAGCCATGATTTTTTTTGCTTCCTCCACTTTGTTTTGCGGCGGGGTTGGGTACATAACCCCCACATCAAGCACCTTGCCTGTTTCGTCTACCACAGCAATTTTACATCCGGTACGGTATCCGGGATCAATACCCATAACCACTTTACCCTTAATAGGTGGCTGCAGTAAAAGGTTTCTTAAATTACTCGCAAATATTTTAACTGCCTGTTCTTCCCCTTTTTGCGTCAGTTCGTTCCTGATCTCCCGCTCTATCGAAGGCTCAATAAGCCTTTTATAGGAATCTTCCACAGTAATTTTAAGGAAATCTTCGTATGGGCTGTTCTCCCTGATATACATCGCCTGCACAGCCACCAATATTTTTTCCACCGGGGCCTCTATCTTTACATTCAACGCTTCTTCCTTCTCACCCCTGTTTAAAGCCAAAATCCTGTGGGGGGGAATCTTTTGTACAGGTTCACGGTAATCATAATACATTTGATAAACGCCTTTTTCATTTGTCTTGCCCTGGGAAGAAATGAACCCGGCTTCGAAGGTCATTCTTCTGACAAGTTTCCTGACATCGGCGTCATCGGAAATAATTTCGGCAATTATATCCCGGGCTCCTTCCAGAGCTTCTTCCGGAGTATTTACGCCCATTTCAGTATTAACATAGGAAGTAGCCAGGGAACTCAGGTCCCCGGAATCAGGGGCCTGCGCCAATATGACTTCAGCTAAAGGTTCCAATCCTTTTTCCTTAGCTACACTAGCCCTGGTCTTGCGTTTCTGTTTATATGGCCGGTACAGGTCTTCCACTTCCTGCAATTTTTCTGCCCGGTTAATTGCTTCAGCAAGTTCGGGAGTCAATTTCCCTTGCTCATCTATCAACCTGATAACTTCCTGTTTACGCTCCTCCAGGTTACGCAGGTAGTTTAAGCGTTCCTGAATCTCCCTGATCTGGTTTTCATCCAGTTCACCGGTAGCTTCTTTGCGATACCTGGCAATAAAGGGAACAGTATTACCTGCATCCAAAAGTTTGACGGTATTTTCTACCTGAACAGCTTTCAATTTGAGTTCCCTGGCAATGGTCTCGATCAATACGGTTCCTCCATTCTGATTAAGATAATAACCTTATTCTATTATGCCGGCAGCACAGGTTTTTCCTTCATTTATTAGTCATTTTACCCGGTTGGTTGGTTTTACAGGCGGCAATAAAAGCCGCAAACAACAGGCGGGCATGTATATCTTTTGCTGTCATACATTCGGGATGCCATTGCACCCCCAGGGCAAAAGAGTGGTTAGTAGATTCGATGGCCTCTATGACGCCGTCAACAGACCTGGCAGTCACCAGAAAACCCGGTGCCGGTGCCCTGACCGCCTGGTGGTGAAAACTGTTCACTCTTATGGAAGGGGTATTCAATATGCTGCTTAATTTCGTACCGGGAACCAAGTCTACCCGGTGGGTAGGATACCACCGGGGAGCCTGTTGAGAATGTTTGACCGGTTTATGTATCTCCACACTTATGTCCTGAACCACCGTCCCTCCGGCGGCAACATTTAGTACCTGAATACCACGGCAGATAGCAAACACGGGAATGCCTTTTTCCAATGCCAGGCGCGTAAGTGTAATCTCGAAACAGTCCCTGTCCGGGGTAATCTCTGCCAACCCCGGCTCAGGTTCTTCTCCAAAAAAGTAGGGGTCTACATCCGGCCCTCCCGACAAGATAAGGCCGTCTGTCTTAGCCAATATTAAGGAGCAATCCTGTTGACACAGGGCCGGCAAAAGTAATGGTATACCTCCCGCACTGGCAACAGCTTCCGTATATGCCCGGGCTAAAAAATACCGGTCAGCCCCGTTTTCTTCGGCACAGGTAATACCTATTACCGGTTTCATTTCCTCATCTCCAACTGCTGTTTTATTATGGTTTTAATATAAGGTTATGTATCTCACTTCATTTTGCCTTATCGTCCTCATATAATGGTAAATTTTACTATATAAAATGCTACAAAAGAAAAAAGAGCCGGTTTATTTCATGGCTCTTTTCTAATAACACAGACTGTCTAAATATCAATTAACCCTAGGCTGATCTCGATAGCTTGAGCTACCTTTTCCATATCTTCTTCACTCAAAGATGTAACCTTTTCCATTAACCGGCTTTTATCAATAGTACGAATCTGTTCCAGCAAAATAACCGAATCCTTTTCCAACCCACTGTTTTTTGCAGATATTTCTACATGAGTAGGAAGTTTGGCTTTGCTTATTTGAGAAGTGATTGCCGCTACTATGGTGGTCGGACTGTATTGATTGCCTATATCGTTTTGTAGTACTAAAACCGGTCGCGTCCCGCCCTGTTCCGAACCAACTACCGGACTTAAATCTGCAAAGAAGATATCACCGCGTCGGATAAGCATATTATTTACCCTCCGCTAACCTTCCATCAAAAAGGCGTGTGACTTCATGTTCAACATTAAAATTTTCTCCAGCCAACGCCAAGTTGATTTTGGCCATCTCTAAGTATCCTTTCTTCATTTGCTCCCTGATAGTTCTCCGTTTTTTCTCCTGGATATAAAGTTTCATGGCCTCACGAATAAACTCACTGCGATTAAGTTTTTCCGCAGCCACGATACCGTCTACTTCGCGCAACAGGTTATCAGGTAAACTAATCATAATTCTTTTTACTTCCGCCACCCTAGCGCACCTCCTCAGCAAAGCGTATATATCGACATATATACTATATTATAACAAGGAGCAATACTCGTGTCAATATAGCCTGCTGCTAAAGACAGGCCTTGCACATACAGAACAGGGAATTTTTTGCCTGGTAATTATTAGGACGCTAACCTATTTTACCCGCTACAACCAAAATAAATGCGGACCTTGATAAAAAAGTTGCTGAATTTGTGGATTGTCTGGAAATTTATCAGCCGGTACCATGAGCTATTTATGATGTATAAAGTTTTCCGTATGGGCGATGGGATACCGGAACAACTTTGGTGAACGCATGGTCCATAACAGTTTTGAGGTCTACATTTAAGTCGCTGCAGAACTCGGTGAGATAGGTCTCTAAAATCTCTCTGTCTTTTTCATCGATATCAAATACCGCAACTTCCTTACCCAGGTAATGCGGATTGATGTTTTCCCTCTTTTCCCGCAGGTAAACAACTCCGCCATGCATACCTGTTCCCAGGTAATCACCGACTACGGGCCGACCGGGTTTGCGGTTCAGCCCCAGTAGAACTGCTACACCGCCTGCCATGTATTCGGCAAAAAAGTCTCCTGCGCAGCCACCGGCAATAATAAGGGGCTTTTTGTCACGGTATTCCTTCATGTGAATAGCTACCCGATAACCCACATCGTCACGGACAAAAATTTTACCGCCCCTCATAGCATAACCGAGCACATCCCCGGCATGCCCATGCACAATTATTTTTCCGGAGTTCATGGTATTCCCTACCGCATCCTGACCGCTGCCATAAACAGTAATGGCAGGACCGTCCATAAATGCCCCCAGGTCATTGCCGGGCACCCCCCGGATTTCGATGTGCACCGGTTTGTTTATACGGGTACCGATATAACGCTGGCCGTTTACATTTTCCAAAAGAATTTGGGTGGCGCCTTCATTTACCGTCTCCAGGAGGAGGTCATTCAGCTCTTTATAGTATATGCCTTTAGCATCAATTGTTTTAATCACCGGCCTTCCCTCCTGTCAATTTAGCTTTTCTCACGTCCGGCGCAAAATGGATATAACCGAAATCCTGCCGGATTAAATCCTGCTTGAAAGCCTTGACATCTGCTTGTTCCCTGATTAACCCGGTTAAAATACCGCTCCGGTCTATAGAGTTGAGCAGAATAAAGCCAACAACCCTGTCATTTTTTAAAACTATTTTGCGATAACATTTATCCTGGCTGCTTTCATCCACCATGGTCTCATACTCGCTACCTTCAGGATTAACAATACCGGCCGTATTCATTGGCAGGCCAAAAAGCCCTATGGCATTGAAAGCAAATCCGCCGCCAAATTGCACTTCGGCCCCTGCCATGGCCTGCCCGGCAATTTCCCCCTGCATATAAGCATTGGGCAAAATCGGGAGTACCCTTTGTCCACCGTAAAGAAGGTCATAACCTTCACTTACGTCCCCGGCGGCATATACATCAGGCACACTGGTCTGCATCTTCTCGTCAACTAATATACCGCGGTTGTACTTAATGTCAGATTCTTTAATCACATCCAGGTTAGGGGTAACCCCTATGGCTACTATGACTATGTCACAGGGCAGCTCATTGTTATCTTTCAGCAGAACCGAACTAACTTTATTATCCCCCCGGACCTCTACAACAGTGTTGTTCAACTTAAAAGCAACACCCTTGGTTTCCGCATGCGCTTTTACCATTTCCGCAGCTCTGGTATCCAGAATTGAGCTCAAAATCCTATCCGAAAGATCCAGCACAGTAGTTTCCACGCCACACTGTACCAGAGCTTCTGCGGCCTTCATACCAATGAGGCCCGCTCCTATAACCACAGCCCTTTTTCCCGGCGCGGCAACTTCCTTAATTTTTTTAACGTCATCAAATTTTATAAAGGTATAGACCCCTTCCCTGTCCAGTCCGGGTACCGGGGGAACAATAGGCTTGCTGCCGGTGGCGATCAATAATTTATCATAAGGTATATCGCCTTCTGCGGTAACCACCGTTTTTTCACCGGTTTTTACAGCTAATGCCTTACGGCCCCCCAAAAACTGTACACCATGCAGTGCGTAAAAATCCTCCGGGCGGTACCTCATTTGGTCTTCCGTGACTTTATCCGCCAGGTAATAAGATATTAACGGCCTGGAATAGGTATGGTACGGTTCGTCGGACAGTATGGTAATCGTACCCTTCTTGTCTACCTTTCTGATTCCTTCAACAGCGCCAATTGCCGCTGCAGAGTTTCCGATCAATACGTATTTCAACGCCTCTACACCTCCCTTTGGCCCTATTCTGCAAGTACTAATGCTCCATTGGGGCAGTTGGCCACACACGCCGGCCGGCCATCGGCTTTTTCTATGCATAAGTCGCATTTGGCGGCAACCTTCTTCCCTGCTCCGTCTCTTACAATAGCGCCGGCTGGGCAGGCCACTATACAGGTCCAGCAGCCAACACAACGTTCTGTATCGTTTACAACGGTGCCCGTTTCCGTATCCCGGTGCATAGCTCCCGTTATACAGGCTTTGATACAGTATGGTTCATCACAGTGCCGACACTGTATGGCAAAAGATACAGGCTTGTTTTCCTCGACGATTATCCTGGCAGCAGGACGCGGCCCTTTTTTATAAGCCTTCACAATGTCGTTAGGGTAACGGGAATGGGCTACAATACAGTGAACTTCACACAACCTGCAGCCTATACACACTTCCTCGTTGGCATATATCCTTTTCATTACTTACCCCCCTTACTCTCCGGCCGCTTTTATTCCGAGTATATTAAGCTCTTTTTCCGTTAAGCCAATTCCCCTTAGCATCAGCCTGTTACCCCGCAAGCTCTCCAAAGCATTGATACCCATACCGCCTAAAAGTTCTTTGATCTCGTGGCCCCAGGCCTTCAGCAAGTTTGCAGCTCTCCGGGCGCCTATGTCTGGATTTAAACGTTTTACCAGGTTGGGGTTCTGAGTAGCTATACCCCAGTTGCATTTACCACTGTAACAGGTCTGGCACATATGACAACCCAGAGCAATTAATGCCGCGCTTCCTATATAAACGGCATCTGCTCCCAGAGCAATGGCTTTGACCACATCGGAACTGTTCCGGATACCGCCGGAAATTACAATGGAAACCTGGTTCCGGATGCCTTCTGCCCGCAGTCTGGAATCAACCGCTGCCAGGGCAAATTCTATTGGAATACCAACACTGTCACGAGTTCTTAAAGGTGTCGCCCCCGTTCCGCCGCGAATTCCGTCAATAGCAATGATATCGGCCCCTGCCCGGGCAATACCGGAAGCTATGGCGGCAACGTTATGCACAGCAGCGATTTTTACAGAGACAGGTTTTTCGTAATTGGTTGCTTCCTTCAGGGCAAATATGAGCTGGCGCAAATCCTCTATGGAATAGATATCGTGGTGCGGCGCAGGGGAAATGGCGTCGGTTCCCTCAGGTATCATCCTGGTTTCGGAAACCTGTTTACCAACTTTTTCACCCGGTAAATGTCCACCGATGCCCGGTTTAGCTCCCTGACCGACTTTTATTTCGATGGCTTTACCGGCCTTCAGGTATTCCGGGTGAACACCGAAGCGCCCGGAAGCCACCTGGACGATACAGTTATCCCCAAACTCATACAGGCTCTTGTGCAATCCGCCCTCGCCCGTATTAAAGTAAGTCCCTACTTCTTTGGCTGCCCTGGCCAATGATGTAATGGCATTTAAACTGATGGATCCAAAGGACATGGCCGCAAACATTATGGGGACTTCCAGTTCCAGTTGAGGTGGCATCTTTTCCGCCAGGCGACCGTCTTTGATATTCAACTGTTCCGGTTTACGCCCCAAAAAAGTTTTCAGTTCCATAGGTTCACGCAGCGGGTCAATGGACGGGTTGGTTACCTGGCTCGCATTTAATAAGATATTATCCCAGTAAACAGGAAAATTCTTGTCAGTACCCATCCCTGTCAATAAAATGCCGCCTGTAGCTGCCTGTTTATAAATTTCTTTAATCGTTGACCCCGTCCAAACCGGGTGCTCCCTAAATTCCAGCGGATGCCGCCTGATGCTTAAGGCCCTGGTAGGACAAAGCAGAACACACCGGTGGCAGTTTACGCACTTGGTGTCGTCAGCCATCATTAAGTCTTCTTCCGCGTCATAAGAGTGAACCTCATTGGCACACTGGCGCTCACAGACTCTGCAGTTGATGCATTTTTTGATATCCCGTTCCACAATAAAATCCGGAGTTTGGAAATTCAGTGTCATAACCTGTCAGCTCCTTCCAGCAAACCAATTACCGGTTCGCCCCCGCGAGGCGTCCATACAGTGTCCGGGTCGGCACAAATTTCACGGATAGCCGATTCTTCACTGGCCACATAAAGAAAATCTCCCTTGGTTGCAGCCACCAGAGAACGCAGTTTGATCCTGTCATTAAGCGCCATTATACCGTTTCTGGTTCCAAGGATAATGGAGAAAGGCCCATTCACAAGCAGACTGGAATAGGTGGCTCGTAAAGCTGTGAACAAATCCTTTTCGGCCGGTTCCATTCTGTCGATATCCTTCCAGAAAGGCGCCGCCACAGTGGCGACGGCCAGTTCAAGACTCAGTCCCTGCTTGCGGATTAAATAGTCAAAAATATAGGTAATAGCTTCCGTATCTGTCTGCAGAGTGCATTTATATCCAAACATTTCGAGGAACCGGGCGTTCGCACCATAGGAAGATATTTCCCCATTGTGTACAACAGACCAATCAAGCAAAGTAAAAGGATGGGCTCCACCCCACCAGCCCGGGGTATTGGTAGGGAAACGGCCGTGAGCAGTCCAGATATACCCTCTGTATTCGTCTAACCGGTAGAACTCCCCTATATCTTCAGGGTAACCAACCCCTTTAAAAGCACCCATGTTCTTTCCGCTGGAGAAAATGTAGGTTCCGTCGTACTCACTGTTTATTCGCATTACGCAGCGCACAACATATTCTTCTTCCGTCAGTTCCGACTGCAAAAGCTTGTCTTTTTTGGGCTGTACAAAATAACGCCAAATCAGCGGGGGATTGGTAATTGAACATACTTTGCGGGTAGGAATTTTGCCGTTGGAATCTACGTTAAAATGCTCATTTATAAATTGTTCAGCCTTTTCTTTGCAAGTCAGTCCTTCATAAAATACATGCAGAGCATAATGGTTTTCATATTCGGGGTAAATTCCATAAGCAGCAAATCCACCCCCCAAACCATTGGAGCGATCATGCATCAAGGCAATTGACCTGATAATATCTGCGCCGGAAAAAACTTGGCCTTTTTTATTGATAATTCCACTTATCGCGCAGCCGGAGGGAATTCTCGGATACTGCTTAACCAAAGTTATCACCTACCATTTCCTTTGTTTTGCTTTTCTTACATTTTTTTACTTTTTTTACGGTAATAAAAACCGGCTTATGAATAAGCCGGTGCAAGTTTAGCTGATTAAAACTTTTCCAGGTACTCCTCAAGTTCCCATGGATGGACTTGAACCCTGTACCGGTCCCATTCAATTAGTTTTGCCTCCACAAACCGGTTGTAGATGTGGTCCCCCAAAGCGCTTTTCACTACTTCGTCCTTCTGAAGCTCCTTAATAGCTTCATAAAGGTTCATGGGCAGGCTTTCGATATTTTCGGCAGCCAGTTCTTCAGGGGTCATATGGTAAATGTTTTTATCCGTTGGCGGTGGAGGCTGTATTTTATTTTTAATTCCGTCCAATCCTGCCTTCAGGCAAACGGCTATTGCCAAGTATGGATTACAGGCAGGGTCCGGGTTTCTTAACTCAATACGGGTACTCATCCCTTTCTTGGAAGGAATCCTGATTAACGGACTTCTGTTGGCGGCAGACCAGGCAATATATACAGGCGCTTCATAACCGGATACCAGGCGCTTGTAAGAGTTCACTGTCGGATTAACAATAGCAGCAATAGCCTTGGCATGTTTAATCAGTCCGCCTATATAGTAATAAGCTTCTGCACTTAACTGGTCGGGAGTAGTAGGGTCATAAAAAGCGTTCTGCTCCCCCTTAAAAAGGGACTGGTTCATGTGCATACCGGAACCGGCTATACCAAAGACGGGTTTGGGCATAAAGGTAGCATGCAAACCATGTCTTTGTGCTATAGTCCGCACAACAAATTTAAAAGTCATAATCTTATCGGCAATATCAAGGGCATCATCATATTTAAAATCTATTTCATGCTGTCCGGGAGCTACCTCATGGTGCGAGGCTTCAATCTCAAAACCTAATTCTTCAAGGGTCAGAACCATATCGCGGCGAGCATTTTCGCCCAGGTCGACAGGGGTAAGGTCAAAATAACCGGCTTTATCGTGGGTAATTGTAGTAGGTCTGCCGGATTCATCGGTCAAGAAGAGAAAAAATTCCGCTTCCGGGCCCACATTCATGGTATACCCCATCTCTGCAGCCTCACTCAGTACCCGCTTGAGAGTATTCCTGGGACAGCCGCTAAAAGGGGCGCCGTCGGCATTGTAGATATCACAAATCAACCTGGCAACCGAGCCTTCCCGGGGGCGCCAGGGAAATACGGCAAAGGTATTCGGGTCTGGCTTTAGATACATGTCCGATTCCTCAATCCTTACAAATCCTTCTATTGAGGACCCGTCAAACATCATTTCCCCATCAAGAGCTTTTTCCAACTGTTCGACAGTAATAGCTACATTTTTCAATACACCAAAAATATCTGTAAACTGCAGCCGCACAAACTTTACGTTTGCCTCAGCCGCCATCTGTATAACATCTTCTTTGGTTAACGCCATTGTTAACACAACCTTTCT
Source organism: Thermincola sp. GK-1 (assembly GCF_059412445.1). Lineage (NCBI taxonomy): Bacteria > Bacillati > Bacillota > Clostridia > Eubacteriales > Thermincolaceae > Thermincola > Thermincola sp. GK-1. The sequence continues at coordinate 23,619 of NZ_JBSQAT010000010.1, read as the reverse complement.
ACTGGAAGTTTTCGTTTAATTTCAAAGCCAGACTTTCCGATACTCTACCAAAAACCGCACCGCCCTCCTTATTATGTACAAATAAAAAGCACTTCCAATAACAGAGGCTCTTGCCCCTGTTGTCTGAAAGCGCCGTTGCTTCAGAACCAGAAATACACCTTTGTATTTCCAGACTATTAATTCTGCTTCCTATTATAGCATAGCCAAAAAGAAATGCAATACTTTTTTGCTGATTATTTTGTATACTTACGGCTAAGTAGTTAACAGACACCTAAATGCTTAAAAGCGGAGTGTCAGCGACCACTCCGCTTTTAAGATGGGAAGGATGGTATAGAGAATTTGGTTCAGCATTAAGCTAGCAGTAAATTAAAATTAATAGGTGGTAAGGTATTTTTCAATTTCCCATTCGGTAACTTTTGTTCTGTATTCATCCCATTCCTGAAGTTTGCCTTCCATGAACTTATTGTAAACATGCTCACCAAGCATGTCCTTTAATACCTCATCATTTTGCAATTCGTCAAGGGCTTCCTTCAGGTTGGCCGGCAGGCTTTGAATGCCTTCAGCTGCTCTTGTGGCAGCATCCATATGGTAGATATTGGCGCTTGTTTCAGCAGGGGGTTGAATCTTGTTCTTGATTCCATCCAGGCCGGCCGCCAAAGCGCCAGCTATAGCCAGATACGGGTTGCAGGAGGGGTCCGGATTCCTGAGCTCTACCCTTGTGCTGGCTCCCCTCTTGGCAGGGATGCGGCAGAGAGCGCTTCTATTGGCAGCAGACCAAGCCAGGTATACAGGCGCTTCATAACCAGGTACAAGACGCTTATAGGAGTTTACCGTCGGGTTGGTAATAGCTGCCAAAGCGCGGGCATGCTTCAACAATCCGCCAATGTAATAGAGAGCTTCCTGGCTTAACTGCTTATACCCATTGGGATCAAAGAATGCGTTTTGATCTCCTTTAAACAGTGACTGGTTCATATGCATACCGGAACCGTTGATACCAAATATAGGTTTCGGCATAAAAGTAGCATGCAAACCGTGCCGCTGAGCAATTGTCCGGACAACAAACTTAAAGGTCATAATTTTGTCAGCAACATCCAAGGCGTCAGAATATTTAAAGTCGATTTCATGCTGTCCGGGAGCAACTTCGTGGTGGGAAGCCTCTATTTCAAAACCCATCTGTTCGAGGGTCAAAACCATATCTCTCCGGGCATTTTCACCCAGGTCCACAGGTGTCAGGTCAAAGTAGCCCGCTTTGTCGTGGGTTATAGTAGTCGGTTTTCCTTCCTCGTCAACAAGGAACAGGAAAAATTCTGCTTCCGGGCCTACATACATCCTGTACCCCAATTCTGCCGCTTCCGCAATTACCTTTTTCAGAATATAGCGCGGGTCGCCTTCAAAAGGATTGCCGTCCGGCTTATAAACATCACAGATCAGCCGGGCCACAGCTCCGTCTTTTGGTCTCCAGGGGAACACTATAAATGTATCCGGGTCGGGTCGTAAATACATATCAGATTCTTCTATCCGGGTAAAGCCCTGGATAGAAGAACCGTCGAACATAAGCTCACCATCCAAAGCCTTCTCTAATTGTTCGGTTGTAATGGCAACGTTTTTTAACACCCCGAAAATGTCAGTAAACTGCAAACGCACAAACTTTACATTTAATTCTTTTGCTTTTTCCAAAACTTCCTGTTTGGTCATTTTTTTCACACACCTTTCTCATTTTATGGTTTTGTAAAAATTAGCTTAAACTGAATACAGATGCTCAATAAATTTATTAAGCGTTAGGTCTTAACACCCCCCACTGTACAATAATTGGGATTAAAACCTTATTTGAGGTCGTGTGCCAGGATAATTGCTTTGGCAACGGCCTGCATTGACATCCTCTTGTTCATACTTTGTTTCTGAATGCGGCGAAAAGCTTCGGCTTCCGTCAGACCCAAAGTATCCATAAGTATGCCCTTGGCTTTTTCCACCAGTTTTCTGGTCTCCAGCGTATTTTTCAATTTTACTATTTCTTCTTCCAAAGCCCTGATGCGGTTATAATTTCTAATCACCAGATCTATCACCGGAAAAAGGTTGCGTTCATCAACGGGCTTAATTACATAGGCAAAAAAACGTTTTTCTTTTTCATAATCAGGTAACTTTACCTGATCCGGAGTGCCAATCAAGATAACAGGCGCCAGCCCGTCTTCTTCAACAATGTCCCCTATTTCCGCCCCCTCCAACACCGCCAGTTTGGCCTCCATAATGACTAAATCCGGCTGCCTGTAGCGGATCAATTTTAAGGCTGTCAGTCCGTCTTCTGCTTCGCCAACTACCAGATAACCGGCTTTATTTAGTAGAGCTTTCAGGTTTTTTCTACTGGCTGGATCAGGATCGGCGATTATAACACGACGCTCATCCATATATGAAGACCCCCTTTCTGGCTGGTAAAATAAAAATAAATAAAAATGAAAAAGCCCTGCAGTCCTATTCGTAAGAATAGAACTGAGGGCTTCATCGCCTCAATTGATGATACTTCATCGTATCACCGAATATTTAATTTTTTCTTGTGCCATACTATATAAATTATATATTGGTTCTATGGATATAATTATAGCAAAATTTCAACCAAATGCAACTGCAAATTTTGTTGTATACAAAATATTTAAGTCCGGGGGCTAAATGGCATCCGGGCCACTTTCACCTGTCCTGATCCGCACAGCCTTTTCAACAGGGTAAACAAAAATTTTACCGTCACCTATTTCTCCGCTCCTGGCTGCCTCTGAAATCTTTTTAATAATCTGGTCGATAAACCTGTCTTCGGCGACAATTTCGATTTTTATCTTCTCTAACAAATTGATATTATATACCTGCCCGCGGTATACTGAAGTCAACCCCATCTGGGTACCGCAGCCAATGACATGGGACACCGTCATCCCTCTGATTCCTATTAATTCGAGAGCTTCCTTAACTTCGTTGAGTTTTGCGGGCCTGATAATTGCTTCAACTTTTTTCACTGCAGTCCACCTACATTTTGTTACAAGTAGCATATATAATTGTATTATAAAGTAAACTAACTCATGTGACAATAACTCCTACCAAATTTTAAAAGTTAAGGGCCGTATAACGGCCCTTAATTTTTTATCTTTAGTGTTGATTATGTCTGGTTAAATTGCAGCCTCTCCTGCCTCGCCGGTTCTGATCCGGACAGCTTTCTCTACAGTATAAATAAATATTTTCCCGTCTCCGATTTCGCCGGTTTTGGCAGTGTCAGATATTAGCTTTACCAATTCATCAACGACGCTGTCCTTGACAACTATTTCTATTTTAATCTTCGGTAATAAGTCTATGGTATATTCTGTCCCCCTGTATATTTCCTTCTTACCTTTTTGCAATCCGCAACCAACAACTTCTGTTACTGTCAGGCCATGAATATCGTATTTCCCGAGGGCGTCCTTCAGATCGTCAAGTTTACTGGGTCTAATAATAGCCTCAACCTTTTTCATGAAAACCCCTCCTTGTCTAAACCTGGCTCTGGTTGCTATAACGGCTTTTCGACAGTCTGCCCGACGGAAGTAGGTGACACAATACCCGGGCTGGAGTAATTCACGGAAGTAGTGCCTCTCAAAACGAAGTCGCCATAGGCAACCATTCCGTGTTCGCCAAGATCAAGACCTTCCAGTTCTTCATTTTCCGTAACACGCAGGCCTACGGTGTATTTAAGGACTAAGAACAAGATACCGGTTGTAACAACAGTCCAGATGAATACAGCGACTACACCTGTCACCTGAGTAATAAGAAGGTCTACCCCGCCACCATATAAAAGGCCCCCGTCTACTGCGAACAATCCTACCATGATTGTTCCAAAGGAACCACAAACTCCGTGAACAGAAATTGCACCAACAGGGTCGTCAATTTTGGCCACTTTGTCAAAGAACTCAACCGCCAATACTACCAATACTCCAGCCATAGCACCAATCGCTGCAGCTCCAACATTGTTTACGGCAGCAGTCCCAGCAGTTATGGCCACAAGGCCGGCCAAGGCACCATTTAAGGTCATACTAACGTCGGGTTTCCCGTACCTAATCCAGGTGAAGATCATGGCCAGACATGCCCCGGCTGCCGCTGCTATATTGGTAGTAACAGCAATTTCAGCAATTTTCAGGTTAGTTGCCGATAAAGTACTGCCCGGGTTAAACCCAAACCAGCCAAACCATAGGATAAATACGCCCAACGCAGCAAGAGTAATACTGTGTCCAGGAATTACATTTACTTTTCCGTCCTTACCGTATTTGCCAATCCGGGGGCCCAGAATGGCTGCTCCGACTAGAGCGGCCCAACCGCCTACAGAGTGTACAACGGTGGAACCGGCGAAGTCTATCATACCCTTTTTAAAAAGCCACCCTTCGGAATTCCAAATCCAGTGCCCTACTATCGGGTAAATTATCAAACTAATGACTGCACTGTAAATAATGTAAGCTATGAACTTGGTTCTCTCAGCCATTGCCCCGGAAACTATAGTGGCAGCGGTAGCAGCAAAGACCGTCTGGAAAATCAGGAATGCCATAAGTGGTACAGAGAGGCCCAAATGGTCGGCATTACCTGTGGCTCCAAACAGAGAAGTCCCGAAAAGACCTGCTTTGCTGGCGCCAAACATCAGACCAAAACCAACCAACCAATAGGCAATAGTGCCTACCGCAAAGTCCATCAAGTTTTTCATGATAATGTTACCGGCATTCTTTGCCCTGGTCAACCCTGTTTCAACCATCGCAAAACCCGCCTGCATAAAGAATACCAAAAAACCTGCAATTAAAGTCCAGGCTGTATCAATAGCCACGGCGTTAGACTCGGCTGTCGGGCCATCTCCAGCCCAAGCAACCCCTATGGTTGTTAATATGAACAAAAGCGTTATCATTAATATACGTATCATTTTGCTCATCATAGTAATCCCTCCTGAAATTTACGTGTATTGATAAGCAGAAAACGCTCTTCGAAGGGAAGACGCCGATATTCCCCCCAAAAGAGCGTCACTGCTCATCAGCTTATTGGTAAACCATTATACCAAAAAAGACGCTCTCAGGAATCTTTTACCGATTCCGACAAGCGCCTTCGCTGTAGATACATCTTAGTATCAGCATTTTAATTTTTATTAGGTATAATTTTTAATTGAAAACATTATTATTTAAAGCCCGCCTTGAACATTATGTTTCCGGTTAGATCGCTTCTTCTCCACTTTCACCGGTCCTGATCCGGACAGCATTTTCGATTGGATAGACAAAAATCTTTCCGTCACCAATTTCACCGGTTCTGGCCGTGTTGACTAATATCCTGATCACCTCATCCACCCATTTATCCCTGATGACTATCTCAACCTTTATCTTGGGCAGCAGGTCAATAGTATATTCTGTACCCCTGTAGACTTCTTTTTTACCCTTCTGTAGGCCGCATCCTATTACTTCGGTAACAGTCATACCATGGATGCCAAACTTCCCCAGGGCTTCTTTTATCTCGTCCAGTTTTGACGGACGGATTATAGCTTCTATCTTCTTCATGTTACATTCCCTCTTTCCCCAGAATGTCTTATTCTGCGGTTATGCAGTAAACCAATGGATTGATAATAATTAGGTGGAAGAAATATTTAGCGACACTGAAGGGGCCTCCGCTACTTTCTCTTTAAATTGACCCTTGGAAAGGGAACCGGTTAAAACGAAATCCCGGTATGCCTCTTCCCCATGCATTGTGGAGTCAAGGCCCATGAGTTCTTCATCTTCAGTGGCCCTAATTCTGGTAAATGCATTAACTACTTTGAGTATTACGAAGGTTCCAATCGCCGCAAAAAGGTAAGTAGCAACAATACTGATAATCTGTGCCTTCAGCAGCGCCGGGTTACCGTAAAACAGCCCATCAACCCCGGCAGGGTTAACAGTTGTGGTTGCAAACAGTCCTGTGGCGATTGCGCCCCAGGTGCCTCCTATACCGTGGCATCCAAAGGCATCCAGTGCATCATCATAACCAAGCCTGGCTTTAAGTACTCCAACACCAAGGTAGCAAATAACTCCTCCAATTAAACCAATGGCTATTGCGGCAAGAGGGGTTACAAAGCCCGCTGCCGGCGTGATAGCGACCAGGCCCGCTACAGCGCCACTGGCCGCGCCCAAAAGGGTAGGTTTTCCGTGGTGCAGCCATTCGGCAAGTACCCAGGATAAAGCTGCAGCAGCGGCCGAAGTGTTAGTAACTACAAAGGCTGTTCCGGCCAGGCCGTTAGCAGCCAGAGCGCTTCCTGCGTTGAACCCGAACCAGCCAAACCATAACAGGCCAGCGCCAAGTACAGTCCATGGCAGGTTATGCGGCAGCATAGGTTCCTTGCCATACCCTTTTCTCTTTCCTAAAATCAAGGCAGCAATCAAGCCTGATACACCTGAACTTATGTGCACAACAGTACCACCTGCAAAGTCCAGCGCTCCCAGGTTGCGGATCCATCCATCTACTCCCCAGACCCAGTGAGCCAGAGGGTCATATATTATGGTAGCCCAAAGGACGGTAAAGGCCAGAAAAGCAGGAAACCTCATCCGCTCAGCGATTGACCCTGTAATCAATGCAGGAGTAATAATGGCAAACATTAACTGGAATATAGCAAAAATCTGATGCGGAATAGTCCCCGCATAATCCGGGTTTGGTTCGGCTCCTACCCCGTTGAAACCTAACCAGTCCAGGCTGCCAATTATGTGGCCGTGGTCAGGTCCGAAAGCCAGCGAATAACCGAACAGCACCCATTGAACAGAAATAATTGCAATGATAATGAAGCTCTGCATCATCGTGCTAAGCACGTTTTTCCTCCGGACCATGCCCCCATAAAATAAGGCCAGTCCCGGAGTCATGAGCATAACCAGGGCGCTTGATATAATCATAAAAGCAGTATCTCCTGCATCGACTGCAGAAGCATCTGCAGCCCAGGCTATACCAGGAAGGCTGAAAACCATCAACATAGCGCCTAATAGGCTAAGTTTAACAGTTTTCATCGGCGTCACCTCTTTTCATAATTTTTTATAGCTAAACAAAAACACTCCCTTTCGGAAACCGGCGCCTATTCCCGCAAGAGAGCGTCTTTGCTCAACCCGCTAAGTACTTCCATGAACTTAGGGGGATGAAAACCTGTATAAAAATAAAAAACGCTTTACAGAAAGTTTTCCTTTCCGAAAGCGTCATTGCTAAATTGATACAGCCTTGTATCATTTTATTATATTTTATATAAGAATAATAGCACACAATTTTATTCTTGACAATAGTTTTTTATTTTTTTATGAAGAATTTAATTCCTAAACAGCCCTGAAATGGCGCGGAAATGCATATGGTTTCCGGCGGCACGCCCGGGATACAAAGCGCGATAAAATTTTGACCCTGGAGAAATCATCAACGGGCATTGAACCAAAATGCTGTTTAAAAATAAGGAGCATCTCTTCAAAGGCGGCATTGCCGGCCCTTTCTCCGATCCCGTTAACAGTAGTGCTTATATACCGGCACCCCGCTTTTACCGCCGCCAGTGTATTGGCAGCGGCCATGCCGAAATCATTATGGGCATGAATTTCCACATTACTTCCTATGCGGGAGATGAGACTTCTCATTATTTCATATGTTCTAAAGGGCTCTAATATGCCAACAGTATCGGCATACCTTATCCTTACTGCACCCTCTTCTAAAGCTATGCCGGCAACAAGGGCGACAAACTTTTGGTCGGCCCGGGAAGCGTCTTCTAACCCAACGGAGACAGTACAACCCGCCTTCACAGCATAACACAGCACGTCTTTAAGCGTTTCCAGTACCCACCGGCGGTTTTTTCTCAGCTTGTATTTTATCTGTATATCTGAGACCGGAACCGATAAATGCACACTGTTTACGCCACAGCTCAGGGAAGCCTCTATATCCTTTACAGATAAGCGATTCCAGGTAAAAATACCTGCCTGCAACCCCAAGCCGGCAATATGACGAATGACTTCCTGTTCTTCCAGCCCCATGGCCGGAGTGCCAACTTCTATCAATGGTATCCCGGCACCGTCAAGCAGCCGGGCAATAGCAATTTTCTCCGTAGGTGTAAAAGCTATACCGGCAGCCTGTTCACCGTCCCTTAACGTTGTATCAACTATCAAAAATTCAGACATAGGCGCACCTCCTCCTTCGGGCCGGATTGGTGATTAGTGACTTCGTTTTAACTGTTTTTCCCTTTACCTGGTCAGGTATACTAATGTGGAGGACGCGCTCCGTAGCTGCCCTAACGTGTATTGTTTCCCCTCATGAAGGTACAGGGCCTGATCCGCTAGGTACTTCACATCCTCACTGTTATGGGTCACCATAACAAAAGGAATCCCCCATTTCCCCTGAAGTTCTTTCAATTCCCTGCGCAACAGCTTCCGCGTATAATCATCCAGGGCTGACAGGGGTTCATCAAGAAGCAGGATATCAGGTTCGGTCATCAGGGCCCTGGCCAGGGCAACCCGCTGTTTCTCACCGCCTGACAGTTCGTCCGGGTATCTGTGCTGAAGATGGGTTACCTTTAACATTTCCAGCACGTCGAAAACAGAAAGCCTGTAGCCCCTCTTTTTTTTGCAGCCTTTTACTCCGTACATGGCATTTTGTTTTACTGTCATATGAGGAAATAAAGCATAATCCTGAAATACATAACCTACTCTTCGCAGGCGTGCCGGTAAATTAACACCTTCCCAGGAGCAATAGAAAACCTTCCCTTTTAAACTGATAAAACCCTCATCCGGCGAGACAAGTCCTGCGATGCATTGCAGCAGGGTTGTTTTGCCGGCTCCGGAAGGGCCTAATATAGCAGTTATGCCATTAGCAAAAGAAAAGGCCACTTTTAATGAGAAATCAGGTAAAGCCTTTTGTATATTTACTTCTAACACCCATTTCACCTCTTTCCGGTCCCTTCTTGTCCTGCCGGCCTTGAAAACCCTGACCCGTTTTCCCCTGCCATTTATTGACGGCGAAGGTAATGATAAAAGAGGCTGCCGTTATAATTGCCACCAGCCGGCCGGCTGTATCAATATCGCCCGATTCCACAGAAAAGTATATAGCTAAAGGTATGGTCTGGGTCTGGCCCGGAATATTGCCAGCCAGCATCACCGTTGCGCCAAACTCACCCAGTGACCTGGCGAAAGCCATGAGAACGCCGGCGAGAACGCCCGGTAAGGCCAGCGGTAAGGAGATAGTGTAAAAAACTTTCCACTCGGAAGCGCCGAGATTCCTGGCCGCACTTTCCAGCCTTCTGTCAACCGACCCGAACCCTGCCTTGGCACTGCGATACATTAATGGAAAGGATACTACGGCCGCAGCAATCACAGCGGCCCACCAGGTAAATACCACCCGTACGTTAAATACTTCTTCCAGTATAAATCCCAGGGGCCCGTGTTTGCCAAACAGCAGCAGCAGGCCGAAGCCTATTACCGTAGGCGGTAAAACCAGGGGCAGCCCTATAATTGTTTCCACCAGGTTCTTCCCGGGAAACTCCTTGCGGGACATAACCCAGGCTGTTCCTGTTCCAAGGGCTGTTGTTATTGTAGTTGATATTAAAGCTACCTTTACAGATAAAATCACCGGTTCTACAGGTACAGCCAAAAAAAGCCCCTCCTTTCCCGGTTATTCTGCTCCGGGTACCGAAAAACCGTATTTTTGAAATACCTTCCGTATTTCTTCCTCTCCCATGAACTCCAGGAAATCTTCTGCCTGTTCCCTGTGGTCAGAACCTTTTATCACAGCTCCAGGGTATTTGATAGGCCTATGCAGCCCTGAGGGTATGATGAAAAGGGTTTTAACATTTTTGGAAAGGACGGCGTCTGACAGGTAAACAAAACCGGCATCGGCGTTTCCCGTTTCCACATAAGCCAAAACCTGCCTTACATCTTTGGCAAAAACCAGTTTGGAGGATAATTTTTCATATAGGCCGGCATTCTGCAAAGCTTCTTCGGTATATTCCCCTGCCGGGACTGTATCGGGGTTGCCAATGGCTATTTTATCCAATTTCCGGCTGAGAATGTCTTCCAGGGGACCAATTTCAATGGGTTCGCCGGCAGGAGCTATTAAAGCCAACCGGTTACCGAAAATAATAACAGGGTTTTCAACAAGGTCCTGTTTGACCAGAGCATCCATTTGTTCTTCCCCGGCAGAGAAAAAAAGGTCAGCGGGAGCTCCCTGTTCAATTTGGCGCTGCAGGGTACCTGAGGAGGCAAAATTAAACCTTAATCTTATACCCGGATTTTTTTCTTCGTACATTTTCCGGACTTCTGTCAAAACGTCCTTTAAGCTGGCTGCAGCAGAAACATCAAGTATAATCTCTTTCTTCCCCTGCAGGGCCTTTTCACTGCTAACCCCCTTTTGCCCACAACTGTTAAGCGGTAGAATTGATAAAAGGGCTGCAAGCATTAAAAACATTTTTTTCATGACTTTTAATCCATCGCTTGATAGAAAGGCCATCCTCATACTCCCAACCCCTTTCTCAACCGGTTATTTTTTCATTAACATTGGTCACTGCATTTCTTCGTTATTGTGACTCTTATCTCCCCGTTCCCAAGCTTTTCTATTCTGCCTAATAGTCCGGAACTATATAGTTCACCTTCCAGCCATGGCGGAACATGGTCACAAAGCACTTCCAATTCGTAAAAGCTACCTTTTCTCAAAAAAGGCAATAAGGCCTGCTTTGATGTGATTCCAAGGTTGCGGCTCTGAATATCTTTAAGGGATATATAAAAACACCCCGCCGACCTTTCGATAGGCTTTATTTCTGTATCAGGATTTCCGTCGCGCGTTTTCCCGGCCCTTTCTGCTTCTTCCTGCTCAAGAATGTAGTCCAGGAATTCCAGGGGATTTCCCTCAAACTCCCATATGCTGCAGCCCGCCTTCTCCAGTTCAAAATACGGCACACCGATTACAGAAAGCCCGATGAATACCCGGCAGGTACCAAGAAACTTTACCACCTCAGCCATCTTTTCCCGCAGTCCCCTCATACCCTGGCTGTCAGCAAGAGTAAACCCTTTTTCCCTTAATTTTTTCCACTTGCCCTGGTTTCTCTGAAATACGATAACTTTCCCTTTTTCGTAGAAGGAAGCCGTATTCCCGTCTGCACCGACAAACACAGCAATTTCTTTAGCCATTTTTCTCACCCCCCCGTACTAATGGGCCGATGTCTCCTGACTATCGTTGTGTAACCAAAGGTTTTGTCTGTTAATAGACTAGAAAATCAAGCGGGCAAGGGGTCTCCCCCCTTCTATATGCTCCTCCATAATTTCTTCCACGTCGTCAACTGTAACCGCTCCATACCAGACATTATCGGGGTAGACTATCACGATGGGGCCTTTTTCACAAATTCCCAGGCAACCTGTGTTGGTTACAAAAACCTCGCTTCCCAGCCCGCGCTCTTCAATTTCTTCCATAAATGCTTCCATTAATTCCACTGATGCTTTGGCATGGCAGAAGCCCTTCTGCTGACCCGTAGGCCGGGAACTGGTACAGACAAAAATATGGTACTTAGGTTTATTCATTTTAAACCGCCTCCTTGCCCTCAATCTTTTGTACGGCAAAACTCAGGCCCTCTTCCACTGTGCCGTAATGTTCTATGCTGACGATACCTTTTTTCAGCAGCCTCTGCCTGGCTTGGTAGCCTATCCGCAATATGAGTACCGCATTGCAGTCTTTCAGTGCATCGGCAATGGCATCTTTTTTATCTTCTTCCGTTTCACAAAGTTCTGCCCCACTGCAGTATTTGTCAACCCGCCTTGTTTCCACCATTTCGAAGTAACGGCCATTCCCATCATAAATAAGGAATTCTGAAGCATGGCCAAAATGCTGGTCAATCAGATCGCCTCTTTTCGATGCCACCGCAATTCTGTAAATCTTCTTCCCTTGACCGGAGGCTGTTCCCGCAGGTATTCTCCCTGCTGTCTCGGCGGCAAATTCTATCGACCTGTCGTCTCCCAGCAAACCAATGGCATCGGCCCTGCACTGCCGGCAGTGACGCATCTGGTGTAAATGAAGCTGGCACTGGTTTCTCATCTTGTTTAATTCCTTCATGCTGGTTTGCGGGTAATTTTCAAAAGCGCTTCCCGGCGCGGGAATTAACGGCATAATATTGGTCATAAAGGCCCCCAGTTCCTTCACCTTTTTGACTATGTCAGGTATGTGAAAGTCATTGATGTCTTTGATCATAACTATGTTCACCTTGACAAGGACTCCGTTTTCCGCCAGCAGCCGAATACCTTCCAACTGGTTTTTTATCAAAATGGCCGCACCTGTTTCCCCCTCATATCTCTTTCCTTTGTACAGAATGTGGCCGTAAATCCGGGCCCCAATCTCCGGGTTAAGGCAATTTACTGTTACCGTGACATGCTTTATGCCCAGACTTATAATTTCGTGGTAATATTCCGGAAGCAGCAGACCGTTGGTCGACAGGCAAAAGATGATTTCAGGGTCGATAGCCTTCAGCCGTTTAATACTTTCCCTTGTTATTTCCCAGTTGGCCAGGGCATCTCCAGGCCCTGCTATCCCTACCACACTTAAGTTTTCAATCTGCGCTTTCACCCTGCGGAATTTTTGCTCTGCTGATTGGGGAGTAAGGATTTCACTGGTCACTCCCGGCCTGCTTTCGTGCAGGCAGTCAAATTTCCTGTTGCAGTAGTTACAGTTGATATTGCACTTGGGCGCAACGGGCAGGTGCATGCGGGCATGTTTATGATGAGCTCCAAAGGAATAGCAGGGATGCTTGGCAGTAGCTTCCAACAGGCCCGGTGGTATATGTTTGTTATTAACACTGCATGGCGAACTGCATTCCATCGCCTTCACCTCCTACAATAGTTGCCAGCGACCAGTGGTCAGTGGCCGGTAGTTATCAATGCTTTAATGCGCCGGTACAGCGGCATGATAATGTTTGTAGTACTTTTGGTACATCGAACTCCTATAGTTAGTAAGCTTATTTTCTAATAATGTATTAGTTATACGATCCAGAAACATGGTGGTCCCCGTATACCCTACTGACAACAGCCGCTGCCCCCCAACCCGGTCATGGATGGGAAAGCCCAGCCGGACCAGAGGAATACCTTCTTTTTCTGTAAGGTACCGGCCCTCTGAAGAGCCAATGGCAATATTGGCGCCCATTTCACGGCTGTTTTTGCGGATTTGCGTAAAATCAGAAGAGGTAAGGATCCTGGTTTCAATCTCTAACTCGTGCAAAAAGCCCTTAAGTAACCTGGGCAGTTTGGAATTCCTGCTGCCTGTGGCCACCACTACCGGGAAAATCCCGTTTTCACTGCAGGTTTTTGTAACAGCGAAAACAAGTTCCGGTTCCCCAAAAATTACGCTTCGGCCATGGAAATTATATTTATGCGAATCGACCATGGCATCTAAAAGCCTGCCCCGTTCCAACCGCAGGCTTGCGGGCATTTCTTTCCCCGTAATTTCCTTAAGACACGCAAAAAATAAGTCCGTATTTTCAACACCCATCGGTATGGGCAGATTATATAAGGGCACATCATACTCGGTTTGTAAAAACCTACCGGGAGACATACTGTCTTCTACCGTCATCCCAAACTGTATGGTAGCTGCGGAGCCTGCCATTACCTTGATGTCTGCCGTCCTGGTACCTCCTGCGGGAATCTTTTGGTACGGCTTTTCAAAGGGTCGGTCGAGGGTTTCTGAAAAATCAGGGAACAAAATATATTCCACGCCCATTAAGTCCAGCAGTCTCTTGATTTCCCGTATATCGGCGGGGCTTATATTAGGCACAATTACGTTAACCCGGGAATGTCTCTTCGCCCTTTGAGTAAGTTTGGTAACGATTCTTGTCAGAGTAAACCAGTAACCTTCAAAATGGCTGTCCCCGTAACCGGGAGTAGGTACGGTAACAACAGGGAAACCCTCTAAGCCCCTGTCACGCAAGTAATCCGAAGTAATTCTTTCTATATCTTCACCGATTGTCTCCGCCAGGCAGGTAGTCAAAACTCCGACCAGTTTGGGCCGATAAACTTTCATTATATTATCGAGGCCTGTTTTCAGGTTCTGTTCTCCCCCGTAAACGGTTCCCTTTTCATTAAGTGAAGAAGACCCTACGTCAATGGGTTCGTTAAAGTGTTCGGCAATATGCCTCCTCATATAGGTGGCGCAACCCTGGGAACCATGGAGGATGACCATTGACTGCTCTATTCCTTTAAAGGGAATGATCCCGCCCATAGGCATACACATATGGCATGGGTTTTCGGTAACATTACGAAACTTTGGGGTCTCCTTCTTCATAAGCTTTCCTCCTTTTTGGGCATCCTTTAAAAAGGCCAATCCCTGAAATCAAATGTCTGAGAATTATTGCCGCCGGGAGGCCTGGAGACTTTTATCCAATGAATCTCCAGACGGGGGAGCAAACTGTAGAGTAGACCTCTTCCGCGAAATTTACAGCTCCCACAAAACCGCTCAGGGGATGCTTCCGGTCATGGTTGTGGTCTATAAAGGCTAAGCCCATTTTATAGGCCAGGGGCCGCTCCTTCACGCCTCCCACCAGCAGGTGGGCGCCCTTTTCCAGCATAAAGCGTTCCAATTCTGAAGGGTTGGCATCGTCCAGTACTACTGTCCCTTCATTAACCAGGTCATGGATCACCTCATACTCTTCCCGCCTTCCTGTCTGGGTACCAACCATAACAACATCTATGCCCAATTCTTTAAACTGCTTAATTAAGGAAATTGCCTTAAACCCGCCTCCCACATATACTGCGGCTTTTTTACCCTGCAGTTTCTTCCGGTAACCCCTTATAAGAGGCTCTATTCGCCGAATTTCTTTATCAATTAAGGCTTCCGCACGCCGGGTAATTTCATCATTGTTAAAAAATGCGGCAATTTTGCGCAGGGAATCGGAGGTATCCTCGATGCCCAGAAAAGATACGTTCATAAAGGGAATGCCAAAGCGGTCTTTCATTTTTCTAGCCAGGTAATGCATGGAACCGGCACACTGGACGATATTTAAAGAAGCTTCCGGGGCTTTTTTCAGCGCCATGTAATCTGAGTCGCCGGTAAAGGTTACATTGACCTCTATACCCATTTCATACAGATAATTTTTAATTATCCATGCCTCGGCAGCCAGGTTAAAATCACCCAAATAGTTAATTTTGGGGTCGTTCTTTTTCTTCTCCGTTTCACCAGAATTAATCAGGCGGAACAGGGCATCACAGGCTGCCCTGTATCCGGCCGCTTTATTTCCGATAAACCCACTTGACTCAACCGGGATTACTTCGATGTTGTGTTTCTGCGCAGCCGCCTTGCAAACGGCTTCCAGGTCGTCACCTATTACCCCCACGATGCAGGTAGCATAGACAAAAACCAGCCTGGGCTTATATTTACCTACCAAATCATCAATGGCCCGGGCCAGTTTCTTTTCACCGCCAAAAATTACATCTTCTTCCTGCAGGTCAGTGGAGAAACTGTTCCGGTAAAGTTCGGAACCGCTGCTAAGGCTCCCCCTGATATCCCAGGTATAGCTGGCACAGCCAATGGGTCCGTGAACAAGGTGGATTGCATCAGTGACAGGGTTCAAAACTACCCTGGCCCCGCAGTAGACACATGCCCGCTGGCTGACGCACCCCGCAATGCTGTCCGTGTCACACTTAATCTGCTTTTTCTGTTTACCCTTGACAGCAATAGAGTCAAGACGTTCTCTGATGGCCAGGCCGGTGTCCATATGACCACGTCCTTCCGTTACATGACCAACTCAAAGTCTTCATCAGCGGCATCCCGGTCCTGCCTGTCAAGGAGGGCGTTGCTGATCATTTCAACCAGCCGCATGGCCCCTTTGTAACCTACAATGGGCATATAAGAGTGTACGCTCCTATCGAGAATCGGGAAGCCTACCCGTACCAGCGGTATGTCTTCAGCCCGGGCGATATACTTGCCGTAAGTGTTGCCGATGATCAGGTCCACCGGTTCATTCTTGATCCACTGGTGGAATTCGAAGAGGTCGCCGGCAGCCTTTACATTGCCCTTTAGACCGGACTCCAGCAGCATGGCCTTGACTTCCTTCTCGAAGGTACTGCCCGGAGTACCGGTCAGTACATGCACCGGTACCATGCCCAGACCCAGTACTAACTCGGTCAAGCCGATAACGATATCCGGATCGCCAAAGATAGCCACTTTTTTACCATGAAATTGATGGTGCGTGTCTACCATAATATCCACCAATTGGCCCCTTTCTTCTTCCAGTTCATAAGGTATTTCGGTAACAAAAGTATTCCTGAGGGTCATAAGGAACTCATCTGTTGCTTTTACTCCAATGGGCGTCTTCAGGGTCTTTGCGGGTACTTTGCACTTGCGCTCCAATGCAATGGCGGCATCGGTAGATGCAAATGAACCCAGGGCAATAGTCAACTTAGAATTACCGGTATCTTTCAGTTCTTCAACGGTAGTACCACCTTTGGGGAACATTTCAAACTTGCCGGTCATTGGGGAGTCTACGACACCGGAAGTGTCGGGGAACATGATAAAGTTAATCCCCATGGCTTTGACCAGCCTTTTAATCTCCCGCATATCACCCGGGTTCACAAAACCGGGAATGATATTGACCTGTTCCTTTTTGGTCTCGGTGGTGGCCTCAGACAAGTAATTAACCATTCCCCTAGTCATGTTGGAGAAACCGGTGATATGGGACCCAACGTAACTCGGGGTGTTGGCGTGGATCACAATTTTGCCTTCCGGTATTTCAGCCTGGTTCAGGAACGCCGGGATATCATCACCGATGGTCTCGGTGAGACAGGTAGTGTGAATGGCCATGACATCCGGGTTATAGATGGCAAATACGTTTTTGATAGCAGTTTTTAGATTGGCGCCGCCTCCGAAAACGGAAGCCCCTTCGGTAAAGGAACTGGTTGACGCCAGTATGGGATCACGAAAATGCCTGGTCAGATGAGACCGGTGGTAGGCACAGCATCCCTGAGAGCCATGGCTGTGGGGAAGGCACCTGTGTATGCCGAGAGCGGCATACATGGCCCCAATCGGCTGGCATGTCTTGGCTGGATTGATTAAACCACCCGAAGCGCGTTCTTTAATTTCTTTAGGCGTAAAGTCTAGCATTTTATTTTCCTCCTTTCTGTCATAGGCCGACTGCCGGCAGCCAGTAGGCTATGCCCTGCGCCGGCGGTCGTTCCACTAACTGCACTATTATTTTTGCAATTGCCCCTCCAGTAACGGTTTGCCTTTCCAGGGAGGAGCTATGAAGTTCCAGGCCGGATTAGTAAACATAGCCGTTACATCCTGGGCAAATTTGACAGCGCCGTTAAAGCCGGCGTAAGGTCCGCTGTAATCATAGTTGTGGAGCTGCTTGGAAGGAATGCCCATTTTATGCGGAATGTATTTATCTTTAATCCCCGACGCAAAAATATCGGGCTTGAGAATCCTGATAAACTCCTCGGTTTCAAAGTGGTTCATGTCGTCAATAATTACATGTCCGTCCTTCATATCCACATTCATGCCGGCATAATAGCTCAGTGGGATTTTTTTCTTCAATTCTTCCGCTTTTTCAGGCGAAATTCTCAGTTTAAAAAACTTGGGATCGGGTTCCACATGCAATTCGGGAATGTTCTTGCTGTCAGCATCAACCTTGATATGCGGTATAACCTGCCGACCCTCGTAATCGTCCCGGTGGGCAAATTCGTAACCTGCCAGTACGGTTTCAATGCCCAAGTCCTCAAACAGCTTCTGGTAGTGGTGTCCCCTGGAACCGCCGACGAAACAAAAGGCAGTTTTACCCTTACATATTTTCCTGTACTGCTCCAGGATTGGTTCGATCCTGGCCAACTCCTTGGCAATAACCTCTTCCGTCTTTTTAATTAGCTCTTCGTCACCAAAGTACTGGGCCATATCGCGCAGGGACTGGCAAGTAGCCTCAACGCCTATGAAGTTCACCTTTAACCACGGTGTACCGTATTTAATTTCCAGCATCTCCGCGATGTAGTTAATGGACCGGTGGCACTGAACCAGGTTAAGGTCAGCCACATGAGCATTTTTCAGGTCTTCGTAAGAGCCGTCACCGCTGGCTACGGCGATAACATGGTAACCTATCTCTTCCAGAATACGGTGGATTTCCCAACTGTCGCCGCCGATATTGTACTCGCCCAAAATATTAATGGAATATTTGGCCGGCGCTGCCGTCATCTCTCCCTTGCCAACTACCCACTCCAGCAAACCGTTGTTGGCAATATGGTGGCCGGCCGACTGGCTGACGCCCCGGTAACCCTCGCAGTTAAAACCCATAACGGGAATGCCGTGCTTTTCCTGGGCTGCTTTGGCCACTGCCTGAATATCGTCTCCTATAAGACCAACAGGGCAGGTAGCAGATATAGTAATGGCATTGGGTTTAAAGATTTCCACCACTTCGTCAATGACCTGGGCCAGTTTTTTCTCGCCGCCAAATACGATGTCTTTTTCCTGCATATCAGTAGTAACACAGTAAGCAAGGTAATTCTTGCCGTCCGGGGGCGTCTTGGCTTTATTTCTCCGGGTTAGCCAGGAATAGTAGCCGCATCCCACAGGCCCATGGGTAATATGTACTATATCCTTGAGCGGACCCAGCACCACGCCCTTGCAGCCGGCATAAGCACAGCCCCGGTTGGTGATAATGCCGGGAATAGTCCGGGTATTGGCTTCGATTTCCTGGGGCTCCTGGCTGGAATCTTTAATCAGGATGTGCTTTTTGCGGTTTCTTTTTACTTTGGCAGGATAAGCCTCAAGTATTCTTTCTAAATCCTTTTCTGTAACAGACATGGTTACAACCCCCTTTTTCTTTTAGATTGCTTCTTCGCCGGTTTCCCCGGTGCGGACCCTGATTACATCCGTGACCGGGAGGACAAAGATTTTACCGTCACCGACGTGACCTTCCTTGTTTACGGCTATGATGGTATCGACAACCTTCTGTACATCTTCATCCTTTACAATTATGCTCAGCAGCCGCTTGGGAATTAACCGTCCGCCCTTCAACATGCTTTGCAGAATGATTTCCCGGTTCTCGTCTGTGGCCTTGTCAAGCAGGGCCAAGTCCTTAAGCATCTTGCCCCGGCCCATAACCTTGGTGGCAGTCATCCGGCAAAACCCGGCTTCAGCAAGGGCGCTTCTGGTTTGACCGACCTTATTCATACGGATAATGGCAATAATTTCTTTCATGGCCGGCCACCTCCTATAGCTCTTTCTTGCCGCTGCTGATGGTATATACCTCTTCCACAGGAAGAATAAAGATTTTACCGTCGCCGTAATGGCCCTGTTCGCCTGTCTTGGCGTGTCTCATAATAATGCTGACCACATCATCCTTGTCTTCGTCCCGAACCACGATCATCAGCAGTTCCTTGGGAATTTCATCGTAAACAACATCTCCCACAATAACGCCTTTTTGCTTACCACGACCAACCACGTCAATCTTGGTTACGGCCGGAAAACCGGCATCGTTGAGTTCTGCCAGAATCCGGTTGGTTTTTTCAGGTCTCACGACAGCTTTAATCATTAACATAGGCCTCAATCCTCGCTTTCTGTTTTTCTTCCGGTTAGTCCAGGATACCGTGTTCCATGAGCAGTTCTTCCAACCTGTCCTGAGTCATGGGCGACGGGATTACAAACATGTCATTGCCGTCGATATTCCTGGCCAGCGTCCTGTATTCGTCAGCCTGGGGGTGAGTGGGGTAATAGTCGATAACGGTTTTCTTGTTAATTTCCGCCCTCTGCACCATATTGTCCCGGGGTACAAAGTGAATCAACTGGGACCCGAGCTCTTTTGCAAAATGCTGCAACAACTCAAGCTCGTTATCCACCTTCCGGCTGTTACAAATAATGCCGCCCAAGCGAACACCGCCGCTCTGAGCATATTTTTTGATCCCCTTGCAGATGTTGTTGGCCGCATAGAGGGCCATCATTTCGCCGGAAGCAACAATGTAAATTTCCTGGGCCTTGCCTTCCCGGATGGGCATGGCAAAACCGCCGCAGACAACGTCACCAAGTACATCATAGAATACATAGTCAAGGTTATCCTCGTAAGCCCCCAGGGACTCCAAAAGGTTAATGGAAGTGATTATACCGCGTCCGGCACAGCCTACCCCGGGCTCAGGGCCACCGGACTCAACACATTTTGTACCCCCATAGCCTTCCCGCATGATATCCTCCAGATCAATGTCCTCGCCTTCGTCACGCAGGGTGTCCAGAACGGTCTTCTGGTTCAGACCATGAAGCAGCAAGCGGGTTGAATCCGCTTTGGGGTCACAGCCCACCACCATTACCCTTTTACCCATTTCGGCCAGCGCAGCCACCGTGTTCTGTGTTGTGGTGGACTTGCCAATACCGCCTTTTCCGTAAATAGCAACCTGTCTCATAAATACCAACCTCCTAAAATTAAATATGGTAAACTTTGTCGGCGTCATTTTTGGCACTACCTATTATTTTTAGCTGTTCACCTCCCTTGGGAAGATCCACAGATGTATACAAAAAGGCGCCGGGGTAAGTGAGTTAACCCTGGCGCCTTCGCCTGAACAATCGCCGTAGAATTAAACAAAAAGGCCCTTTGGCTTCCAAACCGGAAATTATGCCAAAAGGCCCCTCTGCCCATGTACATCGAAGTACTCTAACAACAGTGTTTTGCAGAAATCATGAAGTATCCTTTATTTAATTTTATCATAACATAAAACTAATTCATTTCGTTTTACATAAACAAAAAATGCTTTCCGGCCTCGGAAAGCATCATTGCTCAGTTGATACAACTGTGTATCGGTTATGGTTTATAGTGATAGTATAATTGGCATGAATTAAATTGTCAATAGAAATTTAAAATTTCTGTGTTTAAGCAAAATAGAAAAATAACATCCGTTTATCAAAAGTTGAATTAGTAGTTGGAAATATTGCTTGAAGAGTAAAAATCATAAATAACTTTTTTACATTTTTTAGAAGAGAAAAATCAAAGACTTGGCGAAAAATAATATTTTTAAAAATATGCTTTTAATTATGTCTCCATAAAAGTGCTTTACACATATACTAGATTGACGACGAAAGGAGCTGATGGGATGAATAATGTTAACAATTATGGGCCTTCACATCAACATAAATTTGCAGGGGTAACTTCAGTAAATTTAAACCATAGTCACAGGTACTCAGGATTTACAGACCCAGCTCCAAGTGAAGTTCCTCATTCACACAGATATTATACTGTTACTACCTATGATGATGGCCACACCCATATAGTCTCTGGAATAACCGGTACTTCCATCGAACTTCCCGAGGGAGGTCATTATCATAATTTTGGAGGAGAAACCTCAATTAGTGGAAGTACCCCTCACCTACACAGTTACAAGGGTACTACAGGAATCAGCTAAATTAACATATAGCCGTATTTCATCTGACCCATGGTTGAAAAGGAACTTTATCCGCCCGCAGGCTGGCGCGGTTTTTGCACCGTCAATGCAGGAATCGTGACAACGGCGGCTTTCTTTATTTGTATCTCTCTACAGTCCCAGCCGTTGGCGCGATTGTTGCCAGATAACTGTAAAAACCGTGACGGCCGAGGACGGGACAAGTTGGGTCGGAGCGTAGTGGAGCCGTTTAGCTTGTTGTTAGCTGAAGTTGGCCGGAAACTGTTTAAAATTGATTAGCCAAAAGTTTTATTAACAAAAAACATGTTTTGCGATGCCTTACAATGCATAAGTATAAACTAACTGAACCAACGGATATACTAAAATCTAGATAGCAATAAATTTAATGAAGGAGATATTACTATGAAGGACACTTTGACTATAGGTACTATAGCTGGAATATCGGGAACGATTGTAATGCATCTATTATCAATGGTATGGAAATCGCTTGGTATAATAAAGATTACAACATTGCAAGTATCTGCAGCTATCTTACTCAGTTGGAGTCAAGTCAACACTATCTATGGCTATTTAGTAGGTATTATAGTTCATTTAGTAATTGGAGCCGCCGGTGGTGTTTTATTAGCTTATTTGCTCAAACTGTCAGGAAAGGATTATTACTGGCTAAAAGGATTAGCATTAGCTGGTTTCATGTTATTGATTGGTATGGGACTTATTGTACGTTTACTAAAAATAGCTCCGCAAATGAAAAACGATGGCTTAACAACATTAATGCATACCCTGAATTATGTTGTGTACGGTTTGTTGAGCTCATATATAATTGCCAAGTATGGAAAATTTTCAATAACAACAAATTCAAAATAATAATTGAAAAAGTGAATTGCGGTAGGACTGCCAGTTACCCGACAACCCACGCACGTCCCGACGTATGGAATATTTTACTTTATATGTTTTATTAGCCTGCATTTCCTGCCAGAAACGTATTTCTGGCAAGGATTATAAAACTTTGAATCCCCATAAACTGCTTCTATACACGCAGCTTCGTCCAACACGTGTTGCCGCCAAATGAGCATATTGAGTAACGGTTTAACGCCGGCAGGGCCAGTGCTTTGCCGGTGTTTTTGTATGCTCAACTGCGGAAACACGGCTTTATGTTAGGCGAAGTCTTTTGTCTGCCTCAATTAATGGTACTTCTTCTATTATTTGTTTCATTTTTCTTTTGAATGGGCATATTGTATAGTAATATGCTATTGAAATACGCTATAGTAAGGTGGTACAATATGGTTAAAAGGAACAAGCCCTGGAATAAAAAACTTTCTTCTTTGAGAAAGAAGGAGGGACTAAAAATGCCTGCGATTTTAGAAAAGGAAGAAACCAAAACTCAAAATCTTTCCACTTTTCATATTATGATATTAAATGATAAAAAGAGGCAAGAAATTTTCGACTATTATGACGCTAAGTATCAAGAAACCGAAGAAGCCAATAAATTTTGTAAAAACATGAAGACCAGAAGAAAGTTGGATAAATAGTTATGCCTTGTCCACCTTTGCCTGCAAACCCGACCCCAAGTTCACATACTGAAAAAGGCTGCGTACATTGGTTTAATTTTGGAACTAACCCAGACGCAAGAAATATGAGCGACATACATCCTTGCATAATTATCGGTAGAAATAATAGAAATTCTAGCAGAGTTTTGATTGCTCCAATTTCTGATATAAGCAATTATGTAGAAGGTCGGCCTCCAAAACTTAAATACCCTTATCATGCAGCACTTTATAAACGAACTTACAGATTTCTTGATAAGGACAGTGCAATTTTGTTAGACCAAATCTATACTGTAGGGAAAGCCGAACTATACGAAGAATGGTATATGGGTAAAGTAACAAATACGCAGGAAATTGACGAGGCTTTAGTATATAACTTTGATCTATTCGATTCAATTCTTAATACATACGTAGAATTACTTAAAAGTTTTCAATCTCAATACATTGGAAAATACAGTAGACGATAATATTTTACTAGGACCTCCTATTGGGGGTCTTTTATTATGCAACCTTAATTATACCATATTTAGACAAAACATTTCACATAACGCAGTGGAGCTAAATGAACTTTCCCGCCCATAAGGCTGGCGCGGTTTTTGCCAGGTAACTGCAAAACCCGTGACAGCCGAGGACGGGGCAAGTTGGGTCGGAGCACAGCGCAGCCGTTTCCAGCGTTGTTCGTATAATACGGTCATAACCAGCTTGAACTGGTATGGCCTTTTTTGTTTTGT